>JACCZO010000134.1 GCA_013695925.1 Chthoniobacterales bacterium | reverse complement strand
GGGGCGGAATCGGTCGATGTGGTCGCGGAATCGATCGAGCTGGTGCGGGGCTACACCGAGCATGGCGCCCACATGAAGTGGGATTACGATTTGGAGGATCCGCATTGCGACGCGCGCGGATTCCGGGCCGCGGAATTGCTGCAGGATACCGATGAATCGGCCTACTATGAGATCGATCGCAATCGCCCGCTCAGTTTTGAGGAGATCAAGAGCGATCTGGTCCTAAGCAACGGGGCGCGCTTCTACAACGACCACGCCCACCCGGAATATTCCACCCCCGAATGCGCCACCTTACGCGACCTGGTGGCGCAGGATAAAGCCGGCGAACGCATCCTGGCGGAGTGCGCCCGGCGCCGGAACTTGAAATTGCCTAACGAACATGCGGTCCGGCTTTACAAGAACAATACGGACTTCTCAGGTCACAGTTACGGTTGTCACGACAACTACCTGATGCGGCGCGACGTAACCTGGGACCGGATCGTTGCGGGAGTGCTCCCTTTCCTTGTCACCCGCCAGATTTTTGCCGGCGCGGGCAAGATGGGGATTGAAGCGGAAAGCTCGGCCGGCCAGCCGGGAACCTACCAGATTTCGCAACGGGCCGATTTTTTTGCGGTGCTCGTAAGTATCGACACGATGAACCGGCGGCCACTCGTCAACACGCGGGACGAACCACACGCCGATGCCAGTCAGTATCGGCGTTTCCACGTCATTCTGGGCGACGCCAATATGAGTGAGTGGGCGACGGCTCTCAAAATTGGGGCCACCGCTCTTGTTCTCGACCTGATTGAGCGCGGGGCCGCTCCTCAGCTCGAGATCGCACAGCCGGTCGATGCCACAAAATCAATCAGCCGCGATCAGACTTATGACTGGATCATTGAACTAACCGACGGTCGCAAGATCTCGGCGATCGACGTGCAACGGATCTATCTCGCGGCCGCAACCAAAGCCGCCGCGCAGGAGCCGGATGAAGAAGTCAGATGGATCCTGCAGGAATGGGAAGCTGTCCTGAACGATCTGGAGCGGGATATCCGGCTTTGCCGCGATCGGGTGGATTGGGTGGCGAAGAAAGAACTGCTCGAAGCGCTCCGCGAGGAGGAGAAGTTATCCTGGAGCGATCCCTGGCTACAATCGATCGACCTGGAATATCACAACATCGCGCCGGAAACCGGTCTCTTCTATGAATTGCTGCGCCAGGGTGCGATGCGACGGTTCGTCACAGAATCCGAGATCAAGCACGCCATTTTTTCTCCACCGGAAGATACGCGGGCATATTTCCGCGGGCGCTCGGTGGCGCGCTTTAACGATCAGATCAAATCCATCCAATGGGATGAGATTGTCTTTGCCAATGGAGCGAGTCCACAGCGGGTCTACCTCACCCAGCCAAATGACAATCCGCGGCTCGCAGCGCTGAACAAAGCAGCGCGCGAAGCCGCGAATTATCGAGAGTTTATTCGTGCCGTCGCCACGCTCTAAAGGCGGGGCGCGGCTTGCGAGTCTAACTTTGGCGACTAGCCTTGGCCTTTGCGACGAGCAGCCCAGCGGGCCTTCATCATCTGCGAGAGCTTCTTGCGGCCAGCGGCGGTGATGCCGCCCTTCTTTTTCTTGCCACCAGTTTTCTTGCCACTCGAGCCCTTGCTCGAGGAGGCGGTGCCACCGGCGGCCTTGGCCCGGGCCCATCGAGCCCGCGCAGCGGCCGCGATGCGTTCGCGTCCGGCAGCAGATAAACCGCCCCGGCGGCGCTTGCGCGTCTTTCCGCCCGTGCTGGCGGGCGCGGAGCTGGCAGAGCTGCTTGCGCTGCTCGGTGCACTCGAGCCGCCCAAGATACTTTTGAGTCGACTTTGCAGCTGGTCGATTTGCTTTCTTACCGCCACTGCTTCTTCCAGTTGTTTAACAGATACGTCCATGGCGCAGTTATAAGCCATGGCGAGGAATGAGCAAGTAATGTTTTATCTAACCTTTGACCAGGGTGGGTCTCTTTTCGGCCCTCTAACCAGGCACGACTGAGCCCAGCGTAACTAACGGAGAAAAAGAAAAACCCAGCACTAGGCCCAGGTAATGAGCCGCAACTCGTGGGCTTGGAGCAGATGTGGATAAGTCGGAATGACCCGCACGTTGAAACCGTAGGTCCCGCTTTCCGAAGTGGGAATGGAACCTTCGTAGACGTAATCACCGTCGCTTCCTATCTGACGCCTTTCTCCCAAGACCGTGACGGTGGGATTGCAGACGGCATCATTTTCGGCTTCGCCATGGTAAGCTTCAACTCGCACATGTTTTGGATTCACGGCTCCAAGATGGACGCGTGCCGCGACTGCAAGCGAATCGCCGACGAGAATGCTTTGCCGATCCTTATTTGCGATCTGGACGTCAGTGATCCGCACTTGCGGCCAATCTTTTCTCATCTGCGCCTTCCACTGACTTAGCTCGGTCGCGGCGCGCCAACCGTCGCCGGCGAATTCCTGATGGGCCTTCGCGGCTGGGAGATAAAGTCGTTCGGTGTATTCCTCGACCATCCGGTGCGTATTAAAAATCGGGGTCACGCTGCGGATCGACTCGCGCATTAGCTGCAACCAGGCGAGCGGGAGTTTGCCGTCGGGCTTGGCGTAATAAAGAGGAATGATCTGGTTCTCGAGAAGTTGGTAGAGACTGGCGGAATCAACTTCATTTTGGAATTCGCCGTCTCCATCTTCGATTTCGGGGCCGATCGCCCAGCCATTCTTGTCGTTGTGGCCTTCACACCACCAGCCGTCGAGGACACTGAGGTTGAGACCGCCGTTAGGCGGGAGTTTCATTCCACTGGTCCCACTGGCTTCGAGCGGCCGGAGCGGATTGTTTAACCAAAGGTCGACTCCCTGCACAAGGCGCCGCGCAATGTAAGTGTCGTAATCTTCAACAAAGACGATCCGGTTATGAAAACCGGTCTCGCGCGTCAACTTGTAGACCTGCTGGATGAGTGTCTTGCCTCCCTCGTCGCGCGGATGAGATTTCCCGGCAAAGATAAACTGCACCGGCCGGGCCAGATCAGTTAGCATCCGCAACAGGCGGTTGGGATCGCTGAAAAGAAGCGCGCCGCGCTTGTAGGTTGCAAAGCGGCGGGCAAAACCAATCGTCAGGATCTCGGGATCGAGGATTGCATTGACGGAGCGAATTGCCTCCGGCGATTCACCGATGCGCGTGCGTCTCGCGCGCACGCGCTCGCGGACGAAATTCACCAGACGGAGCTTTAGCTTCTGATGAGTTTCCCATAGCTCGGAGTCGGGAATCTCGATCACTCCACGCCAAAAATCGGGTTTCGTCAGGTTGTCTTCCCAGGGTCCAAGATACTTGGTGTAAAGGGCGGAGAATTCCGGCGCCATCCAGGTCTTGGTATGGATGCCGTTAGTAATGCTGGTGATGGGCACTTCATGGGTCGGCACACCCGCCCAGACATCCTTCCAAAGCGACTGGCTCACCTCGCCGTGCAGCTTGCTCACTCCATTGGCATGTCGGCTCATGCGGAAAGCCAGAATTGTCATGCTAAAGCTCGCCACCGGGTCAGTCGTCGTCTGTCCAAAACGAAACAGTTCGTCGAACGGAATCCGGAGTTGAGACGCAAAATCGGTGAAATACCGGACCATCATCTCGCGCGGGAAAGAGTCATTGCCAGCCGGGACCGGCGTGTGAGTGGTGAAGACGTTCGCCGCGGACACGACTTGGAGAGCGGAATAGAAGTCGAGATTGTGCTGCGTGACGTGCAGCCGAATGCGTTCCAGCGAGAGAAAGGCCGAGTGCCCTTCATTCATATGAAATACTTCCGCTTCATGACCGAGAGCACTGAGCGCCTTGACGCCGCCGATGCCGAGCACGATTTCCTGGCGCATCCGCATCTCCAGATCGCCGCCGTATAATTCTGCGGTGATGAGTCGATCTTCCGGCCGGTTCTCCGCGATATCGGTGTCGAGCAGGTAGAGATGGATCCGCCCCACGCGTAATTCCCAGATTTTGGCGAAGACTTCGCGTCCCAGGAGGTTGACCGAGACGCGCAGGATCTGGTCGTTACGCAGCACTTCGCGGATCGGCAGATGATGGAAGTTCTGGTTTAGGTTGATCGCCTCCTGCCAGCCTTCCTTGTTGATCTGCTGTTTGAAATAGCCGTGGCGATAAAGCAATCCGACCGCGATGAAATTCAAGTCCAGGTCGCTCGCCGATTTGCAGTGGTCGCCGGAAAGAATGCCGAGGCCGCCGGAGTAATTCGGGATCGACTCATGAAAACCGAACTCGGCCGAGAAATAGGCGATCGGTTTCCTGATCTGGCGGGCAGCGCTTTTTTTCCCGTAGGTATCTTCCCGACTGAGGTACTTTTGGTAGGCTCCGTAGACTTCAGCGAGATCGCGAAGAAAAACTTCGTCCTTCGCCACTTCAACCAGCCGCGCCTGCCGCGAAAGCTGCAGCATTCGAAGCGGATTATGATTGGTTCGGTCCCACAATTCGGGATCGAGATGGCGAAAAAGCCGCCGGGCGGACGGCTCCCAGGTCCACCAAAGATTGAAAACAATCTCCCGCAGCGGTTCGAGCTGCGCCGGGAGATTCGGAATGACGTTATAGGTCTGGATATTCGGCATGGCGAAAAGAGTGTCGTGCCCGTTAACAGAGGCGGAATTGTGGCAGCAAAATGGTTAGCAGCAAGCGTTGCGTTTGTCCGGGCCGGTTACTCAGGGTGGCGGCCGGGAAACACGCGGAGGTTTCCGGGGCCGCAACGAGGCCAGCACTAACCCAATGGCGAGACCGCTGGCGAAGCCGCTGAGGTGCGCGGCGAGGCTCACCTGGGGGTTCCAAAGATCGAAAGCCGTCTGAATGGCGACGATCGCGACGATGTTCTGGAGCTGGCGGCCGGCGAGCGGCGATTGGCGATGACGCAGGAGCAACCCGGCCGAGACACCGATCACCCCCATGATGCTGCCCGAAGCGCCGACGAGCAGGTTGGATTGGGTCAGCCTCAGCCACCAGAAAACGACGACACCGGCACTGGAACCCAGGCCGCTGAGAAGATAGCTGAGGGTGAATTTCGCGGCGCCGATCGTGCGTTCCAACGCCGGGCCAAGGATATAAAGGGCGAGGAGATTGATCCCAAGGTGGAGCGGCCCGTAATGCAGGAAGAGAGCGGAGAAAAGACGCCAATATTCGTGCCTAACGACCACGGCCGCAGGCTGGAGAGCCCCGAGATTTTGCAACGTAAGCACATTGGTCGAGCCGCCGGACAGCATCTCGACACCGAACATGGCAGCGTTCAAC
>JACCZO010000125.1 GCA_013695925.1 Chthoniobacterales bacterium | reverse complement strand
CCTATGCCGCGCGCATCCTCAGCCTCGAGCATGGCGGCTGGATGGGATGGCTCGACGAACTTTACGTCGTCCCGGCGTGGCGGAACCGCGGGGTCGGCTCCGCCCTGCTCGAGGCCACGATTGCGGGCGCGACCGCACGGGGCTGGGGAGCGCTCGATCTCGAGCTCGATTCCGATCACGAACGCGTCGTCCCGCTTTACCAGCGCAACCACTTTCGTCCGCTTCATCGCATTCGCTTTGTGCGCCGTCTCCGTTCATCGTAGTTCCGACACACCGCGCTCTATTTCATGCCAGCAATCGCCGCAATCTCTCTGGATCGGTTGCGCCGACAGCCGAGTCCCGGCCAACGAGATCGTCGATCTCTCGCCGGGCGAACTTTTTGTTCACCGCAACGTCGCCAACATCGTCGTCCACACCGATTTGAATTGTCTCTCCGTCATGCAATTCGCGGTCGACCTGTTAAAGGTGAAACACATCATCGTTTGCGGTCACTACGGTTGCAGCGGAGTCGGCGCGGCGCTGCGGCGCGATCGACTCGGTTTGAGGGACAACTGGTTGCGTCACATTCAGGACGTTAGGCAAAAACATGGAAGCCTGGTCGCAAGCGCCCGGACCGACACGGAAGCGGCTAATCGTCTTTGCGAACTCAACGTCATCGAGCAGGTCGCCAACGTTTGCCAGACCACGATCGCGCTCGACGCCTGGGACCGCGGCCAGGAGTTGACCGTACACGGCTGGATCTACGGGCTCAAAGAGGGTCTTCTGCGCGATCTCAAGGTCAGCGTAGCTGGCGCTGACGAGATTGCCGGCGTCTATCAGCAGGCCATCAGCGCGCTTGTCTAACCGAAACCAGGCGCGGGCGCGGCCCGATTCCCTGTCATCCCGCGCCGCATAGTCCTCGACCAACCTGTCGCCCCCGAGTGCGCGGGGTAAGATAACGCCGCGCTTGATTGGCGGCTCTCTGCTGAGCATCGTGCGCGGAACCATGCGCGATCCACTTCGCTGGCGGACGATTGGGCTCTGGGGTCTCGGCTTGGGCGCGCTCTCCCTCGCCTGGCTCTGGGTAGGCGGGGACCACAGCGTAGGGGTACGATTTGCCTTAATATTTTTCGGCGCGCTGGGGATGACTTTTGGCTTCTGGCTGGCCTTGTTCGGGAACCAGGATGTGCGGGCGAAACAAGCACTGGCGCGCGGCGAGGACATCATCGCGCGCTGGCGGGTGGAGCCGCAAGATTGGCAGCGGTTTGTCGCGTCGGACCCGCAATGGACCTCGCACGCGAACGGCCGCTTGAACGAGTTTAGGCCTTCAGAGGCCGCGACGCCGAACGGGGTGGAGGTGATCGTTGGCAAGGCGGCGGTGCAGATCGACGAGAGCATTCATCGGCTCCCGCTCCGCGGCACTCCGGAAATCACGGAAGCGCGCCTGCATGATGGGACGCCGCCAGTGATCGAGCTCCTGCTGTATCATCCACCGTACGGGACCCGGTTCGGCTTGCGGCCGGCGCGGTATACGGCGCTGCGGTTCCCGGTGGGACAAGGCGCCTTGGCCGACGCGCGAGAGGCGGTGGCGCATTTTCGGGGCGACCGGCCGGGGGAGCCCGACTTCCTGCACGGCCGCGGCGATGGGACGAACCCGGAGGACCTGAGCAAGTGTTACAACTGCGGCTATGAAACGCATAAGCTCCGGTCACACTGCCCGAAGTGTGGGACCAGCCTGCAATCCCGCCGCTGGTCGCGGCGCTTCGGTTTTGGCTTGGTGATCGGCGGGGCCATCGTCTGCGGGCTCATGGGCTACGTGCTGTTCGAGCTCGGACCGGCGCTGCTCAACCCAGGGTCTAGGCGGACGCAGTTTTCAGGCACGCCAGGCAAAGCGCGAACGCTTCTGACCATCTTCGGAGCAATGCTGGCTTTCGGGCTGACGGCGCTCGGCTATGGGTTCTACCAGATGTTCACCGGACGCCGCAGCAAACGCGTCATCTACTTCGTCGTCGCACTCGCCGCCTTCCTGGTGCTGCTGGCCTATCTGCTGTAGTTCTGATGCGCTGTCACAGTGAGTTCTGATGCACGCGCGGTTGGAGCCCGGCGGCGCTGACCCAGGCTCACTCGGCCTTCACTGCGGATTTCTTCGCGCCGTTCTCGCTCGCCCGCCGTCCCGTTGACCACCCCGCGGCACACCCGCATAGTGTGCCCCTTCATGTCGATCGAGCTGACCCGCAATTTTTGCATCATCGCGCACATCGATCACGGCAAAACCACTTTGTCGGATCGTTTGCTCGAACGCACCGGCACGATACAGGACCGCGAACGGCAGGACCAACTCCTCGACTCGATGGACCTCGAGCGCGAGCGCGGCATCACGATCAAATCCCATCCCGTCGCGATGAAATACACCGCGAAGAACGGGAAGACGTATCGCCTCAATCTTTCCGACACCCCCGGGCACGTCGATTTTGCCTACGAAGTGTCGCGGTCGCTCGCCGCCTGCGAAGGGGCGCTTCTCATCGTGGACGCTGCCCAGGGGGTGGAAGCACAGACGGTGGCCAACGTTCACCTCGCGCACAAGCAGGGCCTAACGATCGTCCCGGTGATCAACAAGATCGATTTGCCGAATGCAGACATCCCAAGTGTGCACCGGCAAATCGAGGAGATCCTGCAGATTCCGGCCGAGGAAGCGATCGATTGCAGCGCCAAGATGGGAATCGGAATCGAGGAGATCCTCGAAGCGGTGGTGGATCGCATCCCGCCGCCAGTGACGCCGCAGGACGACACTCTGCGGGCGCTCGTCTTCGATTCCGTTTTTGATGTTTACCGCGGGGTCATCGCCTACGTCCGCGTCATGTCGGGCAGCATTGAGCCCAACCAGCAGGTGCGGATGATGAACAACGATTCTCGCCACGAGATCAAGGAAGTCGGCGTCTTCACCCCAAAGATGTTTGCCCAGCCGAAACTCAACGCGGGCGATGTCGGCTACTTCATCGCCAACATCAAGACGACCGCCGACATCAAGATCGGCGACACCATCACCGACCTGCGCAATCCGGCGACCGAAGCGCTCCCCGGCTTCCAGGAAATCCACCCGATGGTTTTCAGCGGGATTTACCCGATCAACACCGCGGACTTCGAACATCTCAAAGGCGCCATCGCGAAGCTGCGCCTGAACGACTCCGCCTTCGTCTACCAGCCGGAAAGCTCCGTCGCGCTCGGGTTCGGCTTCCGTTGCGGCTTCCTCGGTTTGCTCCACATGGAGATCATCCAGGAACGGCTCCGGCGCGAGTACGACATGGATATCATCGCCACGTCGCCCAGCGTCATCTACGAAGTGCTCACCTCTCGCGGCGAGGTCATCCAGGTCGACAACCCCG
>JACCZO010000121.1 GCA_013695925.1 Chthoniobacterales bacterium | reverse complement strand
GCAATCGTGGCCTCGAGCAGGGCGGAGCCGACCCCGCGGTTCCGCCACGCCGGGACGACGTAAAGTTCGTCGAGCCATCCCATCCAGCCGCCATGCTCGAGGCTGAGGATGCGCGCGGCATAGGCGGCGCCGATCGGGTTTTGCCGGGCCACCGCCAGGAGAACAAAACCGTGCTCGGGCTCGGCCAGCAAAGTCGTTAGGGGAGAGGCAAGCTCCTCCTGCGATCGCCCGATCCCGTGCTCCGCAAGCTGTTTTTCAAACAGCATCGCGGCCGCGGCGATCGTTTCGGGCGTGAGCGGTTGGATTTGGAAATCGCTCACGATCGCTTAGCCCGGCAATCGCGTTCCTCCCAGGCTTCGCCATGCGCGGGATCGTCCCGCAAGGCCAGCAGGCGGTCGAGCGAATGGGGAAGCAGCCTAACGTTGGCGGCTGGCATCTTCCTCGCGGCGCTGGAGCAGGTATTCCAGGAGCGTCTGGTTGTAATTGGAGGCGTAAGCCCGGGCGCGCAGGCCGAAGCTGAAATTCTGCTAACGAGTGGTGAAAATCCGGAAGCGTTGCGTCGATCGGTCGCGACAAAGCGATAATCGCGCTGCTTGATGGCGCGCAGGGCGTCCTCTCGCGGATGGGCAAACTCCGAATAAAGCAAATCGATCCCGGCAAACGAATCCTGGGCGTGAACCGGCCTAACGAGCGTCATGCCGAGGAAGAAAAAGATACACGCGACCAAATATCGATTCATCGGCGCGGGCAACATACGATCTCGCCATCGTCCCGGCCAGCGTAACCATCTTTGCGGGAGACGGAATCGCGCCGGCGCCGCATGCGCAGCGGGAGAAATTGGACGGTCGGTCGCCGTGTCGTCTGCCCTTGAAGCATGGACGGGACGGCGCCCGTCCCTCCCGGAGAGACGCGCCGTGCTTGCCGGCAAAAAGAGAAGAGGCGCGCCAGCTTGCACGGCGCGCCTCTTGCGAATTCCAGCGTTGAGTCCTGCGGCTACTTCTCGTAGCGCTTGGAAACTTCGGCCCAGTTGACCGTGTTCCACCACGCCTTGAGATAGTCGGGCCGGCGATTTTGATAATTCAAATAGTAGGCGTGCTCCCAGACGTCGACCCCGAGGACCGGGGTATTGCCATCCATCAATGGGCTGTCCTGGTTCGCGGTTGAGACGATCTCCAGTTTGCCGGCCTTGTTCTTGATCAGCCAGGCCCAGCCGCTGCCGAAACGTTTCACGCCGGCGTCGGCCAGCTTTTCCTTGAAAGCGTCGAAGCTGCCAAAGGTCGATTTGATGTCGTCGGCCAGTTTGCCGCTCGGTTCGCCGCCGCCGTTCGGGCCCATGATTTGCCAAAACATCGAGTGATTGGCGTGCCCGCCGCCGTTGTTCCGCACCGCGGTGCGAATGTCTTCCGGGACGGCGCTGAGATCGCCGATGAGGTCCTCGATCGATTTGCCTTCGAGATCGGGTTTGCCTTCGATCGCCTTGTTCAGGTTGGTGATGTAGGCCTGATGATGTTTGTCGTGGTGAATTTCCATCGTCTTCGCATCGATGTGCGGTTCGAGGGCGTCATTCGGGTAGGGTAATTTCGGTAGTTCGTATGCCATAGAGTGAAATGTCGGGCGACTTTGCGTTCTTGGGTAGCGCTTTTTTCCCGCCCGCCGCCCGGGGGCGCGACTTGCGCAGACCCGGCGCAGAGGTTACTTCCAGCGAGTTTCACCATGGTAAAAATTTCCGTTCGCCGGCAGGCTCATCTCGTTCTCGCGCTGGCTCTGGTCTCTGTTCCTTTCGTCGCCTGCCAGAAAAAATCTGAGACGGCTGCTCCCGCCACCCCTGCTCCTTCCGCGGCCGCCGGGGCACCAGCTTTCCAGCCCGCGCCACCGATCAAAGGTCCGGTCACCCCCGCGTTGGTGAAGCAGGAAGCGGATTCCATCACGCGCTACCTGCATTTCCCGAAAGATGCAGCGGCCGCGAAGCTCGATGGCGCGGTCCAGTTTTATTGCGACATCACCGAGGAGGGGATCGTCGAGACAACCCACGCGCTGGTCGCGAACAACGATGTCTTCAAGAAGGTGGTGCAGTCGGCGCTCGATTGGGGCCGCTTCACCCCGGCGACGGTGGATGGCAAACCAGTCCGCGTTTACCTCGGCGGCACCGTCCTGTTCATCCACCAGAACGGTGAGCCGGTCATCGTGGTCTCCCTCGCCACGCAGGATCGCGACCGGGTGGGCAAGCTGGCCAATTACATTCAGCCGCAACTGGTCGGCGGCTTGCGGCATACGCTCCAGAAGGAGATCAGCACGCTGACCCGGGGCGTGCTCGTCTCAGGTCAGGCAGAGGCGGTGGTGAATGTCGATGCGAAAGGCGTGGTCACCGGCACCTCTGGGATCTCGGAGAATCCGAAAGGAAGCGGCCTGGGAGTGTTGCTCGACAACGCGGTCAAGAAAGCGCAGTTCACGACCGCCTATGAGAACGGCACACCGGCCGGAGGCGCGATCAACGTGGTAGCGAATTTCTCGCGGTTCTAGGCCGGCCCCGAAGGCTTTCGGGGCTGCCCTCAGCGCATTGGCTCCGACGGCAGCGAGCGTCTCCCGATCCGCTGAGACAGCGGACGCTACAGATGATCGCTTGCGCTGTCGCGGTGTAGCGTGCGCTGTCTCAGCGCATAACACCTCCGCCTGCGTTCCCGATCCGCTGGGGCAGCCCCGTTGGCTTTTCGGGCTACAATTAAACCCGATCGATCCGCACGATTTCGCCGGCGTACGGCCATGCGTCAGCTTTGCTGACCAGCCTCGCTCGAACGGGGTTTTCTCGCACGTAATCCCATTTCTGCGCGTAGCCTTCGTCGCTCCGGAGTAGATGATCGTGAAATCCCGGCTGCCAGAAGGAGCGCAACTTCTGTCCTGGAACGGCCAACGGTTCTCTGCCTAACGACAACAGGCACCGATCGAGGCATCGCTTAAGGCCTTTCATCCAAACACCAAGGGTGGTTGTCGCTCCAGAGCCGAAGCTGGCAAACAAATGAATGTGATCCGGCATCAGCACATATCTTCCAACCCCAACGTGATACTCCGAAGCTTTGGTGCAGTAATCGACGAACGCATCGTGCACTTCGCGGCAGGCCAGGATGGGACGGCGGCCATGCGTATTAAAGGTCACGAAGAAAACGGGCGCGTCGTAGGATTGGAAGATGCGGTCGAGGCGCGGCGGTTTTCGTTTGGGGGTCCGCTGCATGTTCACGGTTGTAGCTCGGATCAGGCCTGGAGTGCAAGCCTGTAGCGTGCGCTGTCGCAGCGCATAGAACGTTCCCCCGCCGAACGATGCCCGAATCCGCTGAGACAGCGGACGTTACAAATCCGTCTGCCCGTCGTCGTCCGCCATCTTTTTGAAATGAAGCTGGCCGATGCGGCGTCCGTCAGTCTGGGAGACAGTCACGATATAATCCTCGATCGGCACCTGCTCGCCCTGCTTGGGAAGATGGCCTAACAAGTGAGTGACATAGCCGCCGACGGTGCTGACGTCGGAGTTCTCCAGCTCGATATCCACCAGGTCGCGCAGCTCGTAGAGCCCGAGCCCGCCGTCGACCATGAACTCATGGTCGTTGATCTGGCGAAACTCGGCCTTCTCCGCGTCGAACTCGTCCTGAATATCGCCGACTAGTTCCTCGAGGATGTTTTCCATCGTCACCATCCCGACTGTGCCGCCGTATTCGTCGACCACGATCGCGAGGTGCGCGTGCCTAACGAGGAAAAGGTTGAGCAGCTTCTCGAGCGACATCATTTCCGGCACCGGGATGAGCTCGCGCTTGATCTTCATCAGGTCGGGCGCCGGGTCGCGCATCATCGGGACCAACTCCTTGATGTGGATGAGACCGATCGTATGATCGAGATGTCCGCGGCAGAGCGGGAAACGAGTATGGCGCGATTCGAGCGCTCGCTTCACGTTGTCGTCGAAGCTTTGCTCGATATCGAGATACACCACCTCGCCCCGCGGGGTCATGATATCGCGCACCACCCGGCGGCGCATGTCGAGCGCGTTGACCAGGATGTCGCGCCCGAGGGAAGAGACCTCATCGGATTTTTCGCTCTCGTCCAGAATAAGCCGCAGCTCTTCCTCGCTGTGCGCGATCTCGCCTTCCTTCACCGGGGCGGTGCGCAGGATGTGTTTCAAGACCCAGTTGGAAGAGCCGTTGAGAAACCAGATCGCCGGTTTGAAGATGAGGTAAAACATTCGCAGCGGCGCGCTGATGATGAGCGTCGTCGGGAGCGCCTTGCGGATGGCGAGAATCTTCGGCGCCTGTTCGCCGAGGACGATGTGGAGAAAAGTGATGACCGAGAAAGCGATGAGGAACGAGATCGTGGTGATAATCGTCGGCGAGGTGATGCCGAGGAGGGCAAAAACCGGCTGTAGCATTTGTGCGAGAAACGGTTCGCCGAGCCAGCCGAGCCCGAGGCTGGCGAGCGTGATCCCGAGCTGACAGGCGGAGAGGTAAGCATCGAGATCGCCGGCCACGGTCTGCGCCTTGGCCGCGCGGGTGTTTCCTTCATCGGCCAACGCCTCGAGCTGACTCATCCGAACTTTGACCAGGGCAAATTCCGCCGCGACAAAAAAGCCATTAAGGAAAACGAGGGCGCCGATCGCCGCCAGCTTGGCGATGAGGAGCGCGGGAGAATCCCAATGCTGAGTGACGCCCTCGGCGAGAATCGCAAGGGCCGGAAATGGAAGTAAGAAATTCATGGAGCGGATGCTGAGGAAGCACCCGAGAGCCGCCGGGGCGAACCTACCAGCTCGACTTCGTCACACCGGGAATGAGACCGGCGGAAGCGAGCTCGCGAAATGTCAGGCGGGAAATTTTGAAACGGCGAATGAAGGCGCGCCGGCGGCCGCTCACCATGCAGCGATTGACGACGCGGGTGGGGCTGGCGTCACGCGGGAGCTGGGAGAGACCGATGTAATCCTTTTTCGCCTTCAATTCAGCGCGGAGAGCGGCATATTTCGCCACCGTCTTGCGCTTGCGATCGTTGCGATTGAGCCAGGAAGTTTTCGCCATAAGGAACGCGGAAGCTAGCGGGGAATGCCGGCCACGCAACCGATTTTCTCGTCTACCATCGCCCCCGCCAGCTCGTCAGTTAGCAATTCTAGGGCCAGTCATAGTCCGGCCCGGTCCTTCCGCGCGGCGGCTGTTCGGGATCTTCGGTTGATGATCGCGCTGGCTTCCGGCCGCGGGCAGGTTTGCGGTTGGGCGGGGCTGCGCGCCGGCTTTCTGAGCTGGGCCAGCTTTTACGGTCACTTTGCCATTGGCGGTGGTGGCGCCGGAGCCCTCGAGCAATTCGAGGAGTTGATCGGTGTTACGCACTTTGAGCGCGACCGTTCCGCTCCGGCCACGGAGGGCGGGATTTTTTCGAGGGGAGGTGACCGCGGGAGCGTCGGAAGCCGGTGTGGTCGCGGGGTCGGCCGCGGGGGTCGCGTTGACGGCCACGCTCGGCGTCGCCGGGCCGGCGACCGGTTTATTCGCAGCGTCGCCCTCGGCATCTTTCGCGCCGGCTTCGCCAGAGACGGTTGCGCTGGACGACGCAGGAACTTCGCCGGCGGGCTGGAAATCGGAAAGAATGACGGTGGTGCCGTTGTATGTGACGAGGAAAGTGCCGGAATTATCGGTGGCGGTGATTCGGCCGCCGGAGGCCACGTTGACAAAAGCGCCGGAGAGGGCTGTCGAGCTGAGAACGGTGAAGTTGTTGTTATTCGTGGCCTGGAATGGATCGACGAAGGAGACGACGAGGTTGCCGTTGAGGGCGACGGTGCCGTTGACGTTGAGGAAGCCATATTGGCTGCCCTGAACGAGGCCGCTGAGCTGGAAGGTGAGCTGCGAGGAGCTGAGGAGGGTGACGTTGCCATTGACGGTAAGGCCGCTGCCACCGAGCGCGGGCTGGAGGTTGGCGCCGTTGGTGATGGCGGCGTTGATCGTGCCGCGGGCGTCGACCAGGCCGGCATTGAAGAGGATCGCGCTCGGTAACGTCACCGTGCCGCCGGCGAGACGGAAGGTGCCGCCGGTCTGCGTATAACTGCCGGTGCCGTTGAGGGTGTTCGCGTCGACGTCGACCGTCCCGGAGGAGGTGACCGTCCCGTCGAACATGAGGATGCCGCCACTTTGTGCCTTGATCGTGCCGGCGTTGGTGAAGTTGCCTCCGCCATTGCCCGAGAGGGCGAGAGTGCCGCCGTTGCTGGCCTGCAGTGTGCCGTTGTTGAGGAAGGAGGCGCCGCCATCGAGGACGCTCGCTTCTGCGACGGGATCGAGAGTCAGCGTCGCCCCGCTGATATTGGCGTCAATGATCCCGGCAGCCTGGTTGGTGAAAGCGGTGTTGTTTTGACCGAGGCGACCCAGGCCCTGGATGAGGTTGTTGACGTTCGTTAGGCGGGTGCCCGTCACGGCCGAGTTGATCCCGGCGACGGAGTTGCCGGTAAACG
>JACCZO010000119.1 GCA_013695925.1 Chthoniobacterales bacterium | reverse complement strand
GGCGCGGTCCTCGGTCGCGGATTGCTCATGATGCGAGTCAGACGGGCAACTTCACCACCGGCAATTTAAGACTTCGGATTAGCCAGTTTCTGGAAACGCGGATCGTTCCGGAGCGGATCGAACATTGGGATTATAAACTCGAAGCCTGGGAATCTTTTCGCAACGCTCAGCCTAACGACGTCCATCGGGCCATCGTCAGGCTGGAAGAAGCGGGCAAGGTGGAAATGGTGGTGACGCAAAACATTGACGGTTTGCACAGCCTCGCGGGCACGAGCGCGGCGCGGCTGGTCGAGCTGCACGGCACCAATTCGCTCATCGAATGCCAGAGCTGCAGGCGCCGGAGCGATCCCGAGCCGCAGTTCGAATTCTTCCGGGCGAAGCTCACGCCGCCACTCTGCGAATGCGGAGGATTTTTGAAGCCGGCCACGATCAGCTTCGGACAGAGCCTCGAGCCTGATGAATTGGAACGCGCCCGCCACGGGGCCCGAGAAAGCTGACCTGGTCGTGGCGCTCGGTTCCACACTTTCCGTTTACCCGGCGTCCGCCTTTCCACTCCTGGCCGCGCAACGCGGGGCGCCCTATGTCATCATCAACCGCGGCGCGACCGAGCATGACCACGAATCCTGTGTCTCGCTCCGGATGGAAGGTGAAGTGAACGAAATTTTTCCGGCGGCGGTGGAGTCCGCCTGCACCCGGGGGCGCTGACCCCGGCCGCGTTGGCTCGTCGCCCGGGGTCGGCGCCCCCGGCTACAGTGACGGGCCAACCGCTGTTAGAGTGTTCCCATGATTTTGTTCCGACTCTTTCTCGTTCTACTATTTTCGTTAGGCACACTCCGACCGGCAACCGCGGCCGAGCGCGAGTTCCGCGGGGCGTGGGTGGCGACGGTTTATAATCTCGATTGGCCCTCCAAGCCCGGCCTGCCCGCTGCCACCCAGAAGGCGCAACTGCGCGCGCTGCTCGATCGCGCGGCGGCCCTGAAGCTGAATGCGATCCTGCTCCAGGTGCGCCCGGCGAGCGACGCGCTTTACGCCTCGAAAAAAGAGCCGTGGTCGAAATTCCTCAGCGGCAGCGCCGGCGTGTCGCCCGGTTACGACCCGCTCGAGTTCGCCATCGCGGAGGCGCACGCGCGCGGAATCGAACTGCACGCCTGGGTGAATCCATTTCGCGCTGCGGTCAGTGCGGGCGAAAAACTGCCGTCCAATCACATTGCCAAGGAACACCCGGAATGGGTGCGGCGTTTCGGGAAACAGCTTTGGATCGATCCGGGCGAACCGGCCGCCCGCGCTTATGTCATCGATGTCATCACCGACATCGCCCGCCGCTACGACGTCGATGGGGTGCATCTCGACGACTATTTTTATCCCTACCCGCTCCAGTCCGGCGACGCGTCATTTCCCGATGATGCAAGCTGGGGCCGCCATGGGACGAAGAGCGGAATGAGCCGCGCTGATTGGCGACGGGAAAATATCAATGATTTCGTCCGCTCCCTTTATCGCTCGGTCAAGGCGAGCAAACCGCGGGTGCGAGTAGGGATCAGCCCGTTTGGAATCTGGCGACCCGGGGTGCCGCCGACGATCGAGGCGCAGCTCGATTCCTACGCCCAGCTCTTTGCCGACTCGCGTAAATGGCTCGCTGAAGGATGGGTCGATTATCTCGCGCCGCAGCTTTACTGGGGCATTGCGCCGGCGAAGCAGAGTTTTCCAGTGTTGCTCGATTGGTGGCGCGCACAGAGCCGGGGCAAACCGGTCTGGCCCGGGATCGCGACGGAACGGATCGGCGCGAAACGGCCGGCGCGCGAGATTGTGGAACAGATCGCGCTCAGCCGTCGCGGCACGTCATCGCCCGGCCACATTCACTGGAGCATGAAAGCGCTCCTGCAAAACCAGGGTGGGATCGACAATCTCCTCCAGGCCGGGCCTTACGCCGAAAAGGCGGAGCCACCTCCTCGTTAGGCACCCTAACGATTTTATTCGCCTTCAACGCGGAGGACACAAGACCTCCGTGACGGCGTCGCGCTGCTGGAAGGTGTCGAGCGCCAAGGATTCCCGTTTTAATCTGCAGGGGTCGGCTGGGCCACCGGAGGGAATGGAGCCGTCTGGAATTGGGCGAGGGCGGCTTGGAGGTCTTCGACGATGTCGGCGGCGATGACTTCGGGGGCGGGGAGGTTGGCGCTGTCTTCGAGGGCTTGGAAAGCCCGGCCGCTCCTTCACCCGCGTTACGGCGTCTTTGAGCCAGAAGATGTCGAGGTTGATTTGGAAAGCCCGGCCTCGCCTACCGGCTGCGTTACGGGTCGCGCTTGATTAGCTCTTCGTAGGCGAAGCTCCGAAATCGCGCGCTTTCCACTCTTTCAAATCGATTCGCCCCGGATTTGTCGGGGTTGAAGCGCTCGGTTTCTTTCCGGTCGTGGCGACTCGTGCTGTAGCGTCGGGTGTCCCCACCCGAAATCTTCTCTGCGACGCACCCGAAGAGCCCTTTTCCGGTGAGATGTTTTCCGGTGAGACACCGGACTCTACAACACCTTGGGACCGGCTCGTGCTGTAGCGTCGGGTGTCCCCACCCGAAATCTTCTCTCCATTCCTTGAGCGTGACTGCCCGTCGCGAAGCGACAAGTCAAAAAAATACAAAGGCACTATCGCAGAGCCGCCGGAACGGCGGATAAGTGTTGGTTGGTGCGCAGGTCGTAGATCCGCAGTCCGGAGAAGCCACTCATGATTCGGAGACAAATGTCACCGTTCCCGGTTTTACCCGGGACAGAAGCGCCAGTAGTGGATTCATGAGCGGACGCGTAT
>JACCZO010000116.1 GCA_013695925.1 Chthoniobacterales bacterium | reverse complement strand
GAACTGACCCGTGAAAGGCTGGAGAAAATCGCCCGTCCCATCATTCAACGCACTCGCGCCCATTGCCTGCGCGCCCTGACCGATTCGAAACTCGCCGCCACCGACCTCGACGAAATCATCTTGGTCGGCGGCATGACCCGGATGCCTTTCGTTAGGCAATTTGTCGCTGAGCTGTTCGGGCGTGAGCCGAACATTTCGCAAAATCCGGACGAAGCCGTCGCGCTCGGTGCCACCATCCAGGCCGGCATCCTTTCCGGTGCGGTCCGCGACGTCGTCCTGCTCGACGTCACGCCGCTGTCGTTAGGCATCGAAACCTTCGGTGGCCTCATGAACGTCCTCATCCCGCGCAACTCCACCATCCCGCTCAAGGCCGGCGAGATGTTTACCACCGCGGTCAATCAGCAGCGCGCGATGAAGATCAAAGTCCTGCAGGGCGAGCGCGAGATGGCGGCGGATAACTGGACGCTGGGCGAATTCGAAATCGAATTCCCGCCCGCGCCCAAAGGCGTCGCCCGGGTCGGGGTGCAATTCGAGATCGATCCCGATGGCATTCTCCAGGTCCTGGCCCGCGACACCAAAACCGGCCGCGAGAAGATCGTTGCCCTAACGAGCGCGGTCGACGTCTCCGACGAAGCCGTCGAAGCCATGATCGCTGATTCGCTCGAGCACGCCTTCGAAGACATGAGCGAGCGGGTCTGGACCGAGACGCGGCTCAAGGCCGAAGAAATGCTGGGCGCGGTCGAAAAAGCCTTTCAGCTCGCCGGCGATCGCCTGCCGGCCGAGCAAAAACAACAGATCGCCGGCCTAACGAGCAAAGTCCGCGAAGCCATCGCGAGCCATGAAACCCCGCGCCTGAAAGCCGCAAACGCCGCCCTCGACGACGCGACCCAGGAATTGGCCGCCCTCATCGTCGAGCAAGCCATGACAACCAAATTGTAGGGCAGGCGCTCCGCCTGCCTTGAAGGGAGCTGCGCCGTCGCATCCGGTATTGGGTTCAATCCAACGGGCTCTTCACCCCGATGCCCGGCTTATTGAGCACGTGGGTATAGATCATCGTCGTACTCACGTCCTTGTGCCCGAGTAATTCCTGCACCGTGCGAATGTCGTAGCCGTTCTCTAACAGATGGGTCGCAAACGAATGCCGCAGGGTATGGCAGCTCGCGGGCTTGGCGACGCCACTCACGCGCACCGCCTTCTTCACCGCCACTTGAAGCACGTTCTCATCCACATGATGCCGCCGCTTCCGCAATTTGGGATCGGCCTCTGCGCCGCGATCTGCCGTGGCCGCCTCCCGCGGATTGAGCGAGAGCCGGCTCGAGGGAAACACAAACTGCCAACCCCAGTCGGCCGCCGCCGCCGGATACTTTCGCGACAGGGCGTGGGGCAGATAGACCCTTCCGAATCCGGCCTCGAGGTCTTCGGCATGCTGCAGGCGCACCTTTTCCAAATGCCGCTCCAGGCCTGCGGCCAGGTTCAGCGGCAGCATGGTGATCCGATCCTTCGCCCCCTTGCCGTCGCGCACGGTGATTCGGGCATAGCCAAAGTCGACATCCTTTACTCGCAACCGCACGCACTCCATCAGGCGCAGGCCGCTTCCGTAGAGAAGCCCGGCCATCAGGCGCGGCGTGCCCTGCAGGTGCGCAAAAATGCGCTTCACCTCGTCCCGGGTAAGCACCACCGGCAGGCGCGCCGGCTTCTTTGCCCGTTCGACTTTATCGAGCCAGCCAATCTCCTTTTGCAGCACCTGCTTGTAGAGGAAGAGCAACGCGCTCAGGGCCTGGTTCTGGGTGGCGGCGGCGACGTTGCCATCGCGCGCCAGATGCGTCAGGAACGCGCTGACCTCCACTTCTCCCATTTCCCGCGGATGCCGCTTGCCATGGTAGCGGATGAAGCGCTCAATCCAGTCGCAATAGGTCCGTTCCGTGCGCAGGCTGTAGTGCTTCAGGCGGAGGACATCGCGCGTGTCTGTTCGAGCAGTTTTTTCTGCTTGCCAGGCACAGCCGCGGCAGGTATAACGTCCGGCATGAAAGGGTTTTTACCCTCTACCCACCCGGGAAGCAACCGGATTATACAGATTTTATCTGCCTTTAATTACCTAATTTTGGGGCCGAATTCTCGTTAGATGTATGAGAAAACAGTCTGATACCGAGCGGCAATTTCGCGAGAAGAACAATGAGG
Organism: Chthoniobacterales bacterium; assembly: GCA_013695925.1. Taxonomy (GTDB): domain Bacteria; phylum Verrucomicrobiota; class Verrucomicrobiia; order Chthoniobacterales; family UBA10450; genus Palsa-1392. The sequence goes on along the minus strand of JACCZO010000116.1, from coordinate 61 downwards.
AAATGTGCAAATGGATTGCAGGTTACAACGACGATCGGGGCATAGGCTACCGCCTCCTCGG
>JACCZO010000110.1 GCA_013695925.1 Chthoniobacterales bacterium | reverse complement strand
GCAGAAAAGTTCGCGACTCGCGAAAGCTTTCGGAGTCGCCGGCGGGCGAGACGCCCACCCTACCCGGCGACCGCGCGGTGATAAACCAGGTCCGCCGCGACCACGTCCTCGATCGCGACGCCGACTGATTTATAGAGCGTGATCTCCGTCTCGTTTTCGCGACCCGGCTTCTTCCCGGCGAGCACTTCGCCCAGTTCCGCGAAAATATGGCCCGCGGCGATCACGTCCCCGGATTCCTGGCTCGCCGCTGCGCGCGACTCAACATAGAGCTTCGCCCTAACGAGAAGCGCATCGTCCAGCTCGCGCCAATTGGGGCGGGTCGCGCCGACGGCGTTGATGTGCGTCCCTGGCGCCAGCCAAGCCCCGCGCAGGATCGGAGTGGTCGTCGAGGTCGCGACCACGATCACATCCGCGCCGCGGACCGCCTCCTCCGCGGTGGCGGCTGCCGTGACCCTAAACTTTTCCGCAAACGTGCCTGCCCGCCGCGGACTCCAGACCCGCACTTCCCGAAATTCCCTGACGATCCGCAGCGCTTCGAGGTGGCTCTGCGCCTGCACGCCCGAACCGAGGATCGCGAGCACGCCTACCTCGCGCCGGGCGAGCAAATCGGTCGCGACCGCGGAGACAGCCGCCGTCCGCATCTCCGTGATCAGGCGGCCATCCATGGTGACGAGCGGCTCGCCCGTTTCCGGCCGGAAGAGCAGGATCATGGCGTGATGAGTCGGGATGCCCTCATTGTTAGGGTAAAACGTCACCAGCTTGGCTCCCAGAGCGCCTCCACCGGAGGCCGGCATGACTCCGAAAAAGCCGCCGTGCTCGGTGATCGGCAAAACCTGTCGCAGCGGCTGCTGCACCTTGCCGGCAGAAAGATCGCGCATCGCCCGTGCCATCGCCGGAATCAGCTCCTCCATCCGCAGGAGCGAGCGGACCTGCGCTTCATCCAGGATTCGCATCCGTAATAGATCGTCTTCGGCTCTGGGCTGGCAACGACTTCTTGAAAGCCTTGATCGCCCCGGAACGGTTGGTAGGGGAAGTTGATTCGATTCATTAAACATTACATGATTAGTGCCAAGAGAGGCGCGTAACACCCGGCACCGCGTCAAAGTGAGTATCACGACTTAGCACCGGCAGATCGTGCTGTCGCGCCAGGGCCGCAATCCACACATCGTTGGCAGGTAAGGGTGCGCCCGCTCTCTTCAGGTGCTCCCGAATCGATGCGTAATGCGTAGCGGTCTCTTCTACTAGGGGAAGCACGTTCCAGAACGCACCGCCACGCGCCAGCCATGCTTCATATTCACGTCGGCGACGCGAAACCGCGATGCCGAAGCGGTACTCTCCGAGCACGATTACGGGTAGGTGTAACTCATCCACAGCGGCGATCTGTTGCACAACCGGGGCCACCCCATCGGCAAACGCCGATAGCGCGTTGGTATCGAGAATCATTGCCGGTTTTCCGGATCGACGTTCTCGAACTCCGCCTCGATCACGCGCTCGATTCGACGGTTTTCACTATGGAGATGCTTCAGCCCGCCAGCCAATACCATCCACGGCTTTTGCTTTCTGCTGACGCCATCGACGCGTGCGATTTTTTCCGATAGCGCCTCTTGGACGAGTTGCTTGAGCGTGCGCCCCTGCCGCGCCGCTATGGCTTTCGCTTTGCGGAAGAGCGGCCCGGGAATCTCAAGTGTCGTTTTCACATAACGAGTGTTGCCCATATTTATGGGCGCCGTCAAGACGCCTGCCTAATCCGTGACATCCGTAGCCTGTTCGCCGTAGCCCTTGGCTCGCCATAGTTTTTACACGAAGGCGGCTCGGTGAAGGCGGGCAACCCGCTCTCTCTCCGCTTTCAGCGGTACTGAGTAACGATTCAAGAGCCTCACCATCAGCGGTCCCGATGCCTCCAAGTGGCGCGAGACAGAAGGGGCGTCTGGCCCCGAAAGCGTTCGGGGTTCGTTGCAGCCCACCGACGGGATGCGCCTCGCTTGCTCCTTGCCATCCGCCCCCTTCTGTCTCTACGCGCGGCCCGCTCCAGTATTTCAACAGGCTCTTAGGCCAAAAATCAGCGCCTTCCGTCTGGGGCGGATTTGGCCCCGCGAATTTGAACACCGGCGGCAGATACAATCCCATCACCGACACGCAGTCTGGACCGGCAGCGAGATGATCGTCTGGGGCGGATGGGACGGCACGGCAACTATTTTAACAGTGGCAGGAGGTACGGTCCCAACACCGACAGTTGGACAGCAACCAGCACCACCAATGCGCCCGCGGGGCGCATTTGGCACACGGCAGTCTCGACCGGGAGCAAAATGATCGTCTGGGGCGGGCAGAACCCAGGTCTCTTGAACGCCGGCGGACGCGACCTTGCCAGGCGAGCTACAGGTCGATCAGTTCGCAAAACTTCTGCAGATCGATATTTCCGCCCGAAACGATGCAGACGATCGGGCCCGGGCCGGCCTGGCCCGTGAGCGCGGCCGCGAGCGGCATCGCACCGGCTCCTTCCGAAATCACCCGCGCTTTATCCGCCATAATTCGCATCGCCTCGCGGGTTTCTTGCAGAGTAACGACTAACGAATCGTCGATCAGCGGCTGCATCCTGTCCCACATTCGCGGAAAGACGCTCTGCCCTCCCGCGCCATCGACAAAGGAAGCTTTCCAATCCTTGAAACATTGCGGCCGGCCTTCGGCGAGCGAGAGCGCCATCGGTGCGGCCGTTTCCGGTTCCACGCCGAAAATCTTGATCTTGGGTCGCAAAGCCTTAATCGCGCTGCCCACTCCGGTAATTAGTCCGCCGCCGCCAATGCTTGCGATAACCATTTTGGTCTCGGGGGCATCTTCCAAAATCTCGAGGCCCATCGTGGCGTGTCCGGCGATGAAATTGTGATCGTCGAACGGGTGAATAAACGTCCCTTCTGCGCCTGGAAAGGCGCGATCTGAAAGCGCCTTCCAAGCGACATGATAGGCAACCGGAATGAGTTTTGCTCCGAGCGCGCGCATCCGCTCGATCTTCGCGGCCGGCGCGGTCTCGATCGCGACCACGGTACAGGGCACGCCGGCCTTGCGGGCGGCGTAGGCGACACCTTGTCCGGCATTCCCCGCGCTGATCGTCCAGACGCCGCGGGCGCGTTCGGTCTCGGGCAACATGGCGACCGCGTTCGCTGCGCCGCGCAATTTGTAGGCGTTGATCGGCTGCAAATTTTCCAGCTTGAGCCAAACCTCGGGATATTCCGGACCGAGCTCCAGCCTAACGAGGGGGGTGCGGACGATCGTGGAGGCGATTCGCTCGCGCGCTTCTCGGATATCGTTGAGGGTAATGGGACGGACGGGCGGAAGTGTTGTGTTCATGAGAGTTCCTCCACAGATTGCGCAGATTGACGCAGATTTTGAAACGCTTAAGTCAATTCTTGTCCGAAATTAATCTGCGCAAATCTGCGTAATCTGCGGATCGTTTGCTTGTGGTTTCACCAAGAGGTGAAGAGATGACCAGGCCGCTTTTTCTTTTTGCTCCGGGCGCTGGCGCGTCTTCCTCGCATCCCTGGATGCAGCGCTGGAAGAGGCGCCTCCAGGAAATCGGCGAAGTCGAGACTTTCGACTACGACTACATGCGCGAAGGCCGCGGACGTCCGGACCGTCTTCCACAACTGATCGCGGCTCATCGCGCCGCCCTGGCTGAGGGGCGCGCGGAGTTTGCCGCCGACACTCCGACTTTCCTGATCGGCAAAAGCATGGGCGGCCGGATCGGTTGCCACGTCGCCCTCGAGGAACCCGTGCACGGCCTGATTTGCCTCGGCTACCCGCTTTGCGCGATGGGCGACCAAAACAAACTGCGCGATCACGTCCTGCTGTCGTTAGGCAAGCCGATTCTCTTTGTCCAGGGCACGCGCGATTCGCTTTGTCCGCTCGAGCTGCTTGCGAGTGTGCGCGCGCGTATGACCGCTCCGAGCGAGCTGCACGTGGTGGAGGGCGGCGACCATTCACTCGTCGCGGGCAAGCGCGCATTGCAATCGGCTGGTGACACGCAGGAAGGAGTCGATCGCCGGATCTGCGCAAGGATCGCGCGCTTCGTGCAGGCCAACCTCTGATGCGTGCTGCGCACAACATTCCGCAGGCTGGGTCGAAAAGGGATGCACGAACGGAGAGGCAAGATTTGCCCGGAGAAGAGCAAAGAATAGTGGGCAGCTAAAGCCGTTCCGGCTATGTTAAGAAAGGAGCAGCGATGAGAACGAGTTTGACTTTTGGGGTCGTGATTCTTTCGGGGCAGTTCGTCCTCGGGGCGCCGGTATCCGAGAGCAGCGCCAACAATTCAACCAATACTACAGTCTCGGCGCCAGGCAGCGACCGTGGCGGAGGCGGCGCCGGCGGCAGCTCGGCGGGCGGGAGTCGTCCCTCTGGAATCAGCAGTGCCCCTGCCGCCCGTTCCACCGGAAGTGTGCCTCACACGGGAGCGTACCGCCCCGCGCCGCGACCCGGTCCTGCGAGAACTAATCCTCCGGCTGCAAGAGTAGCAAGACAACGTCCCGGGGCGGTTCAGATTCCGCAAAGTCGGGCCGGAGCCAACCGGCCGGCTGTTCCCAATCGCCCCCAAGTTTACCGGCCGAATCAGGAGGGCAACAGGACTCAAACGAATCGCGGGACTGCCGCGCCTCAGCCGAATCGGGCGGCAACGGCGAATCAACCGCGCATCTCACGTCCGACGGCTCTGCTTCGTCAGTCGAAAACAACCGAGAAAAGCGTGCTGACGACACGCGATGGCAGGGAACATGAAGGCAACTGGTCGCGACGGACTCCCGCGAATCAAAAGAGGTTTGATCGGCAAACCCAGGACCATTTGCGCAACTGGCAGGGCAAGAGGCCGAACTTTGCGGAGGCGTGCCGGAACCATAATGATCACCATCGTCATCACCAGGATCCGCTCTGGTGGCACCGTCATTGTGATGCCGTAGTGCTGATCGACTGGGGGTATTGGGGCTGGCTCGAGGGATGGTGGTACCCGGCGTGGGGCTAGGATTCTTACTACTCCTATTACGAATACGACCGCCCGATTTACGGCTACGACGGGCTCTTGCCGGACGAGATCGTCGCCAATGTGCAGAGCGTCCTGCAAGAACTCGGATACTATTCCTATGAGGTCGATGGGATCCTGGGGCCAGAAACACAGGACGCCCTCGCGGTCTATCAAGCCGACTACGGCCTTCCCGTGACCGGCGCGATCGATGAAGCAACGCTGGCCGCGCTCGGCTTGAACTAGCGGCGGCGTCAGGACCGGCGAAGCTTCTCGCGCGGCGCAAGCCTTGGCACCGCATGCTTTCCGATTAACTTCCTCCCATGGCTGTCGAACTCGAGAAAATCAGCGCCGAAGACTTAAAGAAACGTGCCGACGAACTCCGGAGGTTTCTTTGACGTCCCGAAACTCGAATCCCAGTTAGCCGAGCTCGAGGCGCGGATGAGCGACGGCGATTTCTGGAACAACCGCGAGCGCGCCCAGGCTGATGTGGAGGAGGTTTCGCGGGTGAAATCCCTCCTTAATCCGTTCCGCGAGCTGGAACGAGAGATCGCCGATTTCGAAGCGCTCCAGCAGCTGGCGGAGGAGGAGACCGACGCCACGGCGCGTGCCGGGGCGGACGGCGAAGTCGAGCGCGAGCACGAGCGCCTTGCGCGCAAGCTGTCGGAATTTGAGCTCCGGCAATTTCTTTCGGGCGAGAACGATTCTTCCAATGCTTTCGTCACGATTCACTCCGGCGCGGGCGGAACGGAATCGTGCGACTGGGCCGACATGCTGTTGCGGATGTATCAGCGCTGGATCGAGCGGAGCGGGTTCAGCGCGCAAACGATCGACATTCAACAGGGCGAAGAAGTCGGGATCAAGTCGGTCACGCTGCTGGTGAGTGGCGAGTATGCCTACGGGTATCTCAGTGCGGAACGCGGGGTGCATCGCCTCGTCCGCATCTCGCCGTTCGATGCGAACAAGCGTCGGCACACCTCTTTTGCAAGCGTCGATACTGTTCCCGAAATCGCCGATTCCGCGCCGATCGAGGTGAACCCGGCGGACATCGAGGTCGACACTTTCCGCGCCGGCGGCAAAGGCGGCCAGAACGTGAACAAAGTCGAGACCGCGGTCCGCATCGTGCACAAGCCGAGCGGAATCGTTGTCGCCTGCCAGGCGGAGCGGAGCCAGGGTCGCAACCGCGAGCTCGCGATGAAAATGCTGAAAGCCAAGCTCTATGAAATCGAGCAGGACA
>JACCZO010000093.1 GCA_013695925.1 Chthoniobacterales bacterium | reverse complement strand
GAACTGATCCGCGTCCGCCAACAACAGGTCGCAGTTTGCAAGAACATCCGCATCCGTGAGCGCGCGCAACTCTTCCCGTTTCACCTCAAGCAGCGCTTTTTCCGCGAGGCGCCATTGCGCCATCCATTGCTTTTGCTCCTCCGGCGTTTCCGCCATGCGCAGCTTGGGAGTGGGGTTGTTTTCTTCGCTCATCTTTTTGCTCCGGAGAATCTAGCTTTTGCGCGGGGTTGCAGCAACCCGCCGCGCGGAACTTCTACGTTGTGATTTCGGGCTTGGCGGCGTAGGATTTTTCCATGACCACCGCCGTCGCCGAAGAAAAAAAATCCGGAAGCAAAACCAGCCAGCTCGATCAACTTAAGGAGTTTACCAAAGTCGTCGCAGACACGGGCGACTTCGAATCGATCCGGGAGTTTCAGCCGGAGGATGCGACGACTAATCCGAGCTTGATCTTTGCCGCGACCCAGAAGGAACAGTACGCGCACCTGCTCACGGAGGTGATCGCGGAGCGCAAGAGCAGCGGATTCAGCGGTGCGGCGCAGATCGAGGATATTATCGACAATCTTCTGGTCGCTTTTGGCGCGGAAATTCTCGAGATCGTTCCGGGCCGCGTCTCGACCGAAACCGATGCGCGACTTTCCTTCGATACGGAGGGATCGATCAAGAAAGGACGGCAACTGATCGAGCTTTACGAAAAGCGGGGGATCGATCGCAAACGCGTGTTGATTAAAATCGCCTCCACTTGGGAAGGCATCAACGCGGCCGAACAACTGCAAAAGGAAGGGATCAATTGCAACCTGACGCTGCTCTTCTCGCTGCCGCAAGCGGTGCGTTGTGCGGAAGCAAAAGTGCAACTCGTCTCGCCGTTTGTTGGGCGGATTTACGATTGGTTCAAGGCCGCGAACAAACGCGATTACTCCGGTGCGGAGGATCCGGGCGTGCAGTCCGTGGGGGAAATCTACACTTATTATAAGAAGTTCAATTATCCGACCGAGGTGATGGGGGCGAGCTTCCGCAACGTCGGGCAGATTATCGAGCTGGCCGGCTGCGACCTGCTGACGATCAGCCCCGACCTGCTCGAGAAATTGTCGAGCTCGGACGAACCGATCGAACGGAAGCTCGACCCGGCCAAGGCGAAAGAGGCCGACGTCAAGAAGCTGAATCTGGACGAAAAAACCTTCCGTTATTTGCTCAATGACGACGCCATGGCGACCGAGAAAACAGCCGAAGGCATCCGTAAGTTCGCGGCCGATATCGTAAAGCTGGAGAAGTTCGTCGCGGGCAAATTGGCTTGATTTTCACCACGGATTACACGGATTTCACTGATGGTCAGGATCCGGTGTGCGAAATCCGTGGTTAAGTCCGAGCCTGATATTTCATGCAATTTGCAGGTAGCAGCGGGGGACTGATCTGAACGCCTACTCAAGTCATTTTTCCGGCACGGATGGCACCGATCCTACAGACTTGAACATCTGTGTAATCAGTGAAATCCGTGGTTAAATCCGTTGTTTAACGTCGTCCTGGTCGAGCCGGAGATTCCGCCGAACACCGGCAACATCGGGCGGCTCTGTCTCGCGACTCGCTCAACTTTGCATCTTGTCGGTCCGCTTGGGTTTTCAATCGACGATCGCACCTTGAAACGCGCCGGGCTTGACTACTGGGCCGAGGTGGACGTGCGCTCCTGGGATTCGTTAGGCGCGCTCCGGTCGGCGCAAAACCCGGAGGCGCGTTTTTTCTATCTCACGACAAAATCCAACCGGGCTTATCACACGGTCCGGTTTCAACCAGGCGACTTTCTCGTCTTTGGGCGGGAAACCAAGGGGCTTCCCGAGAGCGTCCTGGAAGCGAACCGGGAGCATTTGCTAACCATCCCGATGCACGGTACCCGCAGCCTGAATCTCGCAACGGCAGTCGCGATCGTGCTTTTCGAGGCGGTGCGGCAGCAGAGCTGAAGGGTTCTTTGAATAATCGGGGGGTACCGCCTGTCCAATAGAACCGAGGCAAGAAATATGAAAAAATTACTACTAGTCACGCTCGTTCTCTCGCTCTCCGGCGCGCAAGTGATGAAGGCCGACGACAAGGAGAGAAAAAACAACAGGCGCGAGGCGGATTCCGCCGCGGAGGCGCGCGCGCAGCAAGGCGGGCCGGCCAAACCAGCCGTGCGTCCGCAGGTTCGGCAGCCACAGCAGCAACAGTCCCAGCGCCGGATGGTGCCGACTCAGCGCACAATTTCCCGCGTTTCGCGCACGGTCGTCCCGAGCCAGCGGTCGGCGGTCCGGAGCGAGGCCCAATTGGAGGGCCGGAACCGGGTCCAGCCTTCAAACCAGCCCGTGACGCAAAACCGGAGCGGCAATCGCAACGTGAACCGGGGCGCGAATCGCAACTTCAATCCCAACAGTTTCTATGTGGCGCGGGGCAACGTCATTCGCACCCCGCACAATCGCAACTGGTGGCACAGCAATTACAACACCACCTTCGTCCTTTTTGGAGGCGGCTATTATTATTGGTGGAACAATTACTGGTATCCAGCCTACGGCTACAGCCCATATTACAATACCTACCTCTACAGCGAGCCGATCTACGGCTACGACAACCTCGCTCCGGGACAGGTGATCGAGAACGTCCAGCTCGCCCTGCGCGACGAGGGATATTATCGCGGTGCGATCGACGGCTTGATCGGACCGCAGACCCGCGCCGCCCTCGGGGCCTACCAGCAGGATCACGGCCTGGTCATCACCGAAGCGATCGACGAGCCGACCCTGGTCACACTCGGTCTCGCCTAACGACGGTCTGATTACTTAAACGCCGCGTCGAGACCTCGGTCCCGGGCGGCGTTTCTGTTTTCCGAATGTGGGAAATGTGGGAGCCGCCTTTGCGCGGCGATCTGCGGCCGATTCCCAATCCTGCCCTTGCAAACGCTTGAGCGGGGACAGCGTCCCCGGCTACAACTGCGCGACCGGGACAGCCTTCGCGGCGACAACGATGTCCACCAGCTCTCTTGCCAGCCCGTCCCACTTGGGCGAATGCTTCCAGCCCAATGTCCAACCCACAGCTCGTCGCGCGCGATTTGCGCCGCTCTTTTCAGATCGGTCCGCGCCGGATCGAGGTCTTGCGCGGAGTGTCGCTCGAGGTTCTGCACGGAGAATCAATTTTTCTCTGCGGCGCCTCGGGCGCGGGGAAAACAACCTTGCTCTACACCCTCGCCGGCCTCGAGCGACCGGAGTCGGGCGAAGTGAAGTTTGAGGGGCGGAGGCTTTACCGCGGCAGCGAGTCGTCGCTCGCCAAGCTGCGCAACCAAAAGATGGGTTTTGTTTTCCAAGGCTATTTCCTTCTCCCGGAGCTGACCGCGCTGGAGAACGTCATGCTCCCGGGAATGATTGGACGGCATACGTCGCGAGAAGCCTGCACGCAAAGCCTGGAAGCAGTGGGGCTCGGCGATCGCCTGAATCACCTTCCGCCGGAGCTTTCCGGCGGCGAACAGCAGCGGGTTGCGATCGCCCGCGCGCTCACGAACGATCCCGACATCATTTTTGCCGATGAACCGACCGGGAACCTCGATTCCAGGACGGGCGACACGATCATGGACCTGCTCCTCGGTCTGGCGAAGGAGCGGAACAAGACAATGGTCGTCGTGACGCACGACAACAATCTCGCGCAGCGAGGCGACCGCACCCTGCGAATCGTTGACGGTCTGCTTGCCTAACGATTAGGCGACCGCTTGATGCTGCGCCTCCAGTGCTTCAACCGTGGGGGCACCGAGTGTTTCCTTATCGTCGCCAAACGGAGCAGCCTATTTGCAGCGCGGCCGTCAGTAGCAGCAGCGCGCCCACTGGGACAAGGAGGATGGCCACGCCAGGGTCGTCTTTGAAATGCCATATACCGCCAAGCAGGAAACCACCCGGTAACAGCACTACGGCGGCGCGTAATCCCAGCGCTGTCACCCGTCCCAAACGAATCAAATCGAGCCGGGCGCAGATCGCGGCCGCGATTAACACCAGGTTCAGTAACGTTCCGTGAGCATGCGCCAGGCGAAACATGTCGCGCCGAATCGAATCATCCAGCAAAACCGGCGAACGAAAACCGATCAAGCCTTCGATCAGGAGGCCAAAGACGATCCATCCGGCCAGCGAAATCCACCCCTGCCGAATTAATCCTGTTTCCTGCGGAGGCGAGCTCATTTTTTCAAATTAGAAGTGGTTGAAATCGGCTGCTCGTTATTCGCCAACTTCGACGTCGACCTCGACGCGACCGGCACTCAGCCGCTGCCGAACCTCTCTTGCCGCCCGCAAGCTTGCCGGCGGCCAGTGTGAATACCAGCTTTGTAACGTTGCCTCGCGCGCCTCTGCCGAAGCCAGGTAATCGGGCTTCGGCAGAGCTGGATAGCCGGCCGCGAGCGCGTTGGCCGCGAAATATCGCACGATCGGATACCGATCATGTGTTGCCTCCAACAGCAACGGAGCGCTAACGTCGGTCGCGGGCGTCATGGCGGCGGCGGTTAGCGCTCGCATGACCGCATCGCCTGCGAAGAGAGCACGCTGGCCCTCTGGTTCATCGAAGCGCTCGTCACCGGTCGCACTCTCCGCATACGTTTTCGGCCAAAGACGCCGCGTCTCGGCGATCGCTCTGTTTGCGGACCAATCGAGATGGCACTGATTGCAGGCGTTTGGCTTGTTGAAACGCACCGTTTCATCAGGCCTCGGAATGGTGATGTCGTGGGTCCGATGCGCCGACATCACGCCGTAGACGATCTGCGGCATATGACAGTTGTAGCAGAGGCTTCCGCTCGATCCCGCGGAATGTTTAGTGTGCGCGATCAGCTCTACCGGTGTGGCAAATTGCTGGTGACACTGGATGCACGCGGCATTGGTTTTCATTTTCTCGGTCAGCTGACCTCGCGGATCTCCGCCGTGCATTTCGTGGCATGAAATGCAGGTGATGCGTTGACCGGGTTGGCCTGCCTTAAAACATTTCGAGCCCGTCATTCCTTGATACTCATAGGCGGTGAGTCGAGGCGAGCCGTCCTTCCAGAAACGCGAAGCAAAACTGAATTCGCCGATCTTATCGTCGCGCTGCACGGGGCGGTAAAACTCAAGCAGATTCTCTCCCGCGTCATAGGGATCGCCATCGCTCATCATTGGCCGGATTCGCCCGCGTGGCTCCGGGACCCGTTGTCCATGACAATGTCCGCAGATCATCGCGGAGCGGTCGGAATCAAGCTTCGCCGGATTGATCACCGCCACTGGTGGGGCGGCCGGGTCATCCAGATGCCAGCGATAGCGCGTGACCGGTGAAAGCGCCTGCTGAGCGTGCTCGCCGGCAGGCCCGTGGCAGGCGCCACACGCAATCCCGAGTTCAGCCACCTCGGTGCTCCACGATTTTTTCGCCCAGTCAAAGCCAGGCTGTGCCTTGACGTTATGACAGAAGACACAGTTCGAATTCCACTCTGCGACATGCTGTTTGTAATCGCTTCCGTCGGGATAAAAGAACGACCCGTTAAGGTGCATCCAGCGGCGCTGAACAAGATCGTATGCGATCGGCAGGCGAATCCATTGGTCGCCGTTT
>JACCZO010000065.1 GCA_013695925.1 Chthoniobacterales bacterium | reverse complement strand
GCCGCCCGCGTTCCGTGACGTAGCGCTTCAGTGTCGTCTCGCCATCGATCAGCGCCGCTACGATATCGCCGCTTTTTGCCGTCTGCCGATCTTCCAGGATGACGATATCGCCATCGAGAATGTGCGCCCCGATCATGGAATCGCCGCGCACCCGCAGAGCAAACGTACGGGCACTGTGAGAAGCGTTGACTGACTCAAGATCGAGCGCGACGTGCCCCTCGATATTTTGTTCGGCCAAAGTGGCCATGCCCGCCGGAATCTCCCCGTAGATCGGAATGTCGACGACCCGGCTCTGCGGCGCAGCCGTAACCAACGCGCGCGCCTTGCGCGCATGGCGCTGCAGAAACCCTTTTCGCTCGAGCGCGGCGATGTATTGCATGACCGAGGTCTGACTCGCAAACCCGAGATGTTCCTGGATCTCGCGCGTGCTCGGAGTGAGGCCTTTGGTCCGTTGTTCCGCCTGAATGAATTGCAAAACGTTCTTCTGCCCGGGCGTGAGCATGTGAACATATTGTCGGGAAATGTTAGGCGTGCAACTCCCAAATCGGTTTTTTGTTAGGCAGCGCGCTTCCCCTCCGGGGAGCACGGGCTGTCAGCCCGTGGACGATGGCAGCCTGCCATCGCGAACTTTTCGCGACCTTCGGACCCGGTCGAGAAAACTTCCGCGCCTGAGGGAAGCCCGTCGGCGGAGACTCCGCCGACCCACGGGCTGGCAGCCCGTGCTCCCCAGACTTCACCTCCGACGTGCGCTCTTTTTTAGGGGACGTTCAGTCGAAATCGCTTTTCTTTCACCTGCTCCCGTAAACGCGTGAGAAAGGAAATTGAATCGTAACGCTCGGTCAGATTCGATAACTCGTTAGGCAAAACCGGCGTGGAAAGACCTTCGATCGCGCGCAGATGGCTCAGCTCGCCTGCATAAGTTGCATTCAATTGCTCTTCAAGCTCGCCCAGTTTGCTCTCGATCTTCGCCCGTTCTCCGCTCAACAACGCGCGGGAGAGCGCGCTGGTCGCCTCGCCTCTTTTTAGCAACCACCGATCGACCTCCCGCAGGAGTGTCCCGGTGTTCCAAAATAATTCCGCGACCGAAGGCGGGACCGGCCGGCCCGCGCTCAGCTCCGCGCCCTCGAGGGTGAGGAGATGTTGCAGGCGCAGCTTCGGATCGCTCAGGACACGGAACGCTTCATTCAGCTCTGCATCCGCCGCGGCCGCGCGATTGCGCGCGAAATATTTTTCCTTCAACTGCTCGGGCTCGAGCCAGGGCCGTCGCGCCTCATCGAGGAGCGCGAAGTAATCGATCATGCCGAGAAGCTCTCGCCGCAGGAACAGTGCGCGACCGCATTCGGATTCGTGACTTTGAAGCCACCTTTTTGCAGGTCGTCGCTGTAATCCAGAACCGAGCCGCTGACGAAGAGCGCGCTCTTCGGATCGACCACGACGCGCACGTTTTGCGATTCGACCATGATGTCGCGGTTCGCCGGGCCATCGACCAAATCCATCTTGTATTGCAAACCGGAACAGCCGCCGCCGATGACCGCGACCCGCAACGCGCCGTGCGCGCGACCCTGTTTTTGCAGGAGCGAGGTCAATTTGCGCGAGGCGTCTTCCGTCACTTTGACGAGACGCTCGTTGCCGATCTTGTACTTGATGTCGCCGTTAGGCGCGGGAGCTGCAGACACGAGGGAATTTAGGCCGCTTCCAGGCAGGTTGCCAGATGGACCCGGGCAATTTCATCCACTTCCTGCAAAGTCGACACCTGCTGGAATTTTTCCCGCAGCTGCTTGCTCGCCGGCAATCCCTTGGAATAAGCCATCAGGCGTCCCCGCATCGGGCGCATGGCGATGTCTTCGTTCCCGCATTCCACCACCGCCAGTTCGCAGTGCCGCTGGATGAGCGCCCACTTCTCCGCTGGCTCGGGTGGCGGGAGGATCTGACCGGTCGCGAAATAATGTTTCGTTTGAGAGAAAATCCAGGGCGAGCTCATGGCGGCGCGCCCGATCATCGCGCCAGCGATGTCCGACTGGGCCCGCCGTTTCGCGACCTCGGCGGCGCTGAAAAGATCACCGTTCCCGATCACCGGAATCGAAACCGCCGCTGCCACCTGCGCGATCACGTCCCAATCGGCCGCGCCAGAATACCCCTGCGCCCGGGTGCGCCCGTGGACGGCAAGGGCGGCGATGCCTAACGACTCGAGGAGTCGCGCCACGCTGGTGGCGTTGATGCTGTTGTCATCCCAGCCGATGCGAATTTTGGCCGTGACCGGGAGGGGTGCGACTGCCTGGACGACGGCGGCGGCGACTTTGCCTAACAATGGGCAATCTTTGAGCAGAGCGGAGCCGCCATTTTTCGAGACGACCTTGTTCACCGGGCAGCCGAAATTGAGATCGATGAAATCCGGGCCGACCCACTCCACCACCTGCCGCGCCGCTTCCGCCATGTGCCCGGCGTCGCCGCCGAAAAGCTGCACCCCGACCGGGCGCTCGATCGCGTCGAAATCGAGGTAACCGCGGGTCCGGTGATTGCGCCGGAAAACACCCTCGGAGGAGACAAATTCGGTGACAAGGACATCCGCGCCGCGCTCCTTGCAAAGCTGGCGGAAAATTTTATCCGACACGCCCGCCATCGGGGCGAGGTAGAGCGGAAATTTATCGTTGGAAAACCACGGGAGCATAATCGTTAGGCCATGGCCCCGCTGCCGTGCAAAAGTTGCGCCACTTCCGCTTGCACGCCGCCCAGTTGGTCGAGCCGGAGTTGCGGGTCGGGCACGACGAAGACGTCCCCGGTCTTGACGTGCTCGTAGATCAGGACGCGTCCCTTGTCGTTATTTTCGGTCTCGATCTGCTTGAGGATTTTTTTTCGCTCCAGCATCGCGGCCAGCACATAGCAGGCATTGGCGTTTTTGTGGTCCGCCGTCGTCACCAACCTTCGGAAAAGCTCTTCCGCATTTTCTTTCGGCAATGGGTCGGGCGGCGCGGCCGGTGGCGGCTCGAAGCGCGCCCGCCAAAAAGAAAACGGCTGCAGATTCTCGTTCCGCTCTTGCCAGGCTTCTTCGCTCAAATCCTGCCGCCGAAAACCGTCGCCCTCGCGAAAGAGGAGGGTGTAGAAATTTTCCCCGGCCGCAAAGGGTTTGCCCGTCACCGCGCAGGCTTCCGCTCGGTGCTGGATCGACCATTCATCTGCCAACGGATTCATGACGCGCGCAAGTTACGCCAGAGCGCGGCGGGATTAAAGTTAGGCGCTTCGCGGTTCGTCGCGCGGAGGCGCAGGAGATAAAGACCGATGAAGAAAAAGACGATGTTTGGCGTCCAGGCCGCGGTCACAGGCGAGACTCGGTTCCCTTCCCCGAGCGCGAGGAAAAGATGAGTCAAAAAATTCATGGTAAAAACGAGCCCGATCGCCATCGCCACGCTCGCGATGATGCCGCGCCGCGAAAAGCTGATCCCAAGCGGCGCGCCCATCAAGGCAACGATGAAACATGTCCAAGGCAACGCCCAGCGATACTGGAGCTGGGTGCGGAAAGGGGCGAGGAGCGTCTCGGGAAAATCGGAATTATACCGGAGGTATTCCCTCAGTTCCGAGACCCCCAGAAAATCCGGGCGGACGTTGGCGCTGTCCAGGCGATAGGGCGTTTCGCTCCAGCCTGGGATCGTTAGGTCCCTGAACAGCTTGTCCCGCGTGATGTTGCCCGCGGAATCGTAGTCGACCACTTTTGCTTTTTCCAGGCGCCATGTCTTCGTGGCCGGCTCGAAGAAGGCATCAGTCGCAATGTAATTACGAACAATATTTTCCTGGGCGTCCTGCTGCACCACCTGCACGCCGCTGAATTCATTCGAGCCCGGCCGGAAACGCGCAATGTACCAAGTGCGATTGTCGGTTCGGTTGCGGAAGACCTGGCCGCTTACCACAACGTCCCGCGGTCCGGTCCGGCTCAGGACCCGTTCGAGGAATTTCTTGCGCGCCAACTCGGCGTGGGCCGCGAGCGAATAATTGAGAGCAAAGGCGGCCCCAGTGGTTAACGCTCCCATCACGAGCAGGGGCAGAAGCAGCCGCGGGACACTGACACCGGAGGTCAGCATCGAGACAATCTCGTTCGCCCGCGACATCCGGCCGAGGGAAAAAAGAAGGGCGAGAAGCAGGGATACGGGCAGAAGAATGACCAGCACCTGCGGGATCTGGGTCCAATAATATTGCGCCACCTGCCCTAACGGGGCCCGCTCATCGAAGATCGTCGCGCTGTTATCGCTGATGTCGAAGATGAGCCAGATGGCGAGGAAACCAAGGATGCAATAGACGTAGGGCTGGAGGAAATTCCGGAGGACATAGCGGTCGAGCAGTCTCATTTGGGAAAATTCGAAATAAGAAACAAGAAATCCGAAACAAGAACGAAATCCAAAATCCGGGTGTTCGAAACATCCGCCTGCGACACCGCAGAATTAGGACTTTGAGCTTCGGTCATTGGGACTTGTTTCGGATTTCGAAATTCGAATTTCGGATTTCCCGCGTAAGCTCGCGGAGTGATTGCGCTCAAAGATTCCCTTAGCAGCAACTTTGTCGAGCGCGTGCGAGGGATATTCGCCGAAGACGGGTTCCTCGCCAAGGCGCGCAATTTTGAATACCGGCCGCAGCAGCAGGCGATGGCCGCGGCCGTCGCGCAGGCCCTGGAGGAGGAACGCCACCTCGTCGTCGAAGCGGGGACCGGGGTCGGCAAATCACTCGCCTATCTCGTGCCCGCGATTCTTTTCGCGCTCGAGAAAAAGAAAAAAGCGATCATCTCGACCCACACGATCAACCTCCAGGAGCAACTCCTGCACAAGGACATCCCGATCGTGAAAAAAATCCTCCCGGTCGAATTCGAGGCCGCGCTCATGAAAGGCCGGCAAAATTATCTTTGTCCGCGCCGGCTGGAGCGCGCGATCCAGAACGCGACCGAACTTTTTAACACCACCGAACAGGCCGACCTGGCGCGGCTGGCCGATTGGGCGCGCACCACGACTGACGGCACGCTGAGTGATCTGCCGATCGAGCCGGACCCTAAAGTCTGGGTCCAGGTTTGCAGCGAAGCGCACCTCTGCACCGTGAAAACCTGCGGGCAAAATTCCCGCTGTTTTTTTCAACAAGCCCGCAGGCGCCTCCTTTCGGCCGCCGTGGTTGTGATCAATCATACCCTCCTCTTCATGCTTCTCGGGAGCCCGGAGGAACAGGAGGAGCGCGAGGAAGGTTATCTTTTCCCTAACGACTTCATCATTTTCGACGAAGCACACACCGTCGAGCAGGTCGCCTCGCGTCAGATCGGGATCGGGATTTCGCAATACGGTTTGCGCGCCACCATCCAGCGACTTTATAACGCGCGCTCGAAGAAAGGGCTCTTCACCGTCACGCGCGACGCCGCCGGTGTGACCCTGGCGGCATCGCTGGTCGAAGAGGCCGATCGCTTTTTCGACGCGATCGATGAGCGGGCCAACTTCAAGAAGGGCCGCGAATGCCGGGTGCGGGAGGCGGATTTCGTCGACGATCAGATCACCGGCCGTCTCGCCGCATTGCAGGCGCGGATCATCGAAGTGGTGCGCAAAACCGAAGATGAATTTCTGAAGGCCGAGCTGACCGAACTCGGGCGGCGGATCGCCGACGCGCGCGAAGGAATCTCGATCTTCCTGCAACAGAGCGCGGAGGAATACGTTTACTGGGTCGAACGAACGGGAAAGGCGGCGCAAAACATCACTCTCAACGCCGCCCCGATCGACGTCGCCCCGGTCCTGCGCCGAATGCTATTCCGCGACGAGTGCACGAGCGTGATGACAAGCGCGACCCTCGCAGTCGGCCGGCCCGATCTGCTCTATTTCCGGCGCCGGATCGGGGCGGACGAAGCTGAGCCATTGCAGCTCGGGAGTCCGTTTGATTTTGAAAAGCAGATGAAGGTCTTCGTCGTGCGTAAAATGCCAGACCCGCGCGACGAAGCCTACAGCGCCGCGCTCGCAGAATGGATCGCGCGTTTCGTTGAAGACACCGAGGGGCGCGCCTTCGTCCTCTTCACCAGTTATCGCTCAATGCAATTGCTGGCCGGGGAAATGGAAAACTTTTTCGTTAGGCAAAAAATGAACCTGCTCGTGCAGGGCAAAGGCGCGCCCCGCAGCCAGCTCCTCGAGCAGTTCAAGAACACACCGCGCAGCGTGCTCTTCGGGACCGACAGTTTTTGGATGGGCGTGGATGTGCCGGGCGACGCGCTTTCCAATGTCATCATCACGCGGCTCCCTTTCGCCGTGCCCGATCATCCGCTGACCGAGGCGAAGCTCGAGCTCATCCAGGCACGCGGGGGCGACGCCTTCACTGAGTACTCGCTGCCGGAAGCGATCCTCAAATTCCGCCAGGGCGTCGGGCGTTTGATTCGAACGAAAAGCGACAGCGGCATCGTCGTCGTGCTCGATAACCGAATCGTGACCAAAACCTATGGGCGCGCTTTCTTAAAAGCGTTGCCCGAGTGCCCGGTCAAGATCCTGTAACCGATAATCGCCGCCGGCTCGACAGAGTCTCGCACCAAAATAGCCTCTTTTTGTGGAGGAGATTTTCTTTTCGAGTTCTGTTAGTTTCCGACCGTGCCGCGCTTCGCTCTTCGCACCTTCCTCGTGGTTGTCGCCGCTTTCCTCGCCGGAATAGCCATCGGCCGCTTCACCCTCCCCCGTCTCCCGGACCTGGCCGCCGCCATCGCGGATGAAATCGATTCGTTAGGCGAAATCCAGGCGCCGGTTCGGCTCGTCACGAGTTTGACCCCCACCCCGTCCCACAAGATCTTGACCGACCGCGGGTCCGGTCCGGCGTCGCTCGAAACCGTCATCGGCGGCCTGAAGAAGGCGATGGCTCGTCCTTCCGATCGCCACACTTATTTCGAGGCCAGCAAACTGATCGACGGGATCGATCCGAAAAACGTCCGGCCGATAATCGACGCCTTTCAGGCCCTGCCCAATCAGCGCGAGAAATCGATCTACCTCAGCATGCTCGTGGCGCGTTGGGCGGAAGGCGAACCGCAGGCGGCGCTCGCCTATGCGCAGACGAACGGGACCGTTTCCGATCGCAGGTCGATGGTCGCGGCCGCCGTCCGCGCATGGGCGGTAAAAGACGCGAGTTCCGCGAACGCCTGGGTTTTGCAAATGCCGCCTGGCCAGGACCGCGATCGTGCCTTGCAATCGGTTGTCTCTTCTCTTGCCGAATCCAGCCCCGAGGCTGCTCTCGCCATGCTGCAAACGCTGCCCGCTTCCGGAAACAACCGGCAGAATCTTTATTGGCCGATTTTTTCCCGCTGGGCGACAAGCGACCCGATCACCGCGGCGCAGCGGGCCGCGCAGTTGCCGCTCGGATCCGGACACGACAACGCCGTCCAAGTCGTCGCCTCGACCTGGGCAAACCAGGATCCGCAGGCCGCTTTGACTTGGGCGACCAACCTGCCCCCCAGCCAGAGTCGTGACAACGCGCTCCAGACAGTCCTTTCGGCGTGGGCGAACAAGGATCCCCAGGAAGCCTCCACCATGATCGCGGGCCTGCCTCTGGGTCCGGCGCGCGATCGCGCGACCGGCAACATCGCGCGGCAGTGGGCGCAGACCGATCCGATGGCTGCGCTCGCCTGGACCCACGCGTTGCCGGCGGGCGAAGGCAAGAACCGATCGATTCAAAATGTGCTTTCGAGCTGGGCGCAAAGCGATCCGAATGCCGCGGCCGATTATGTGGTCGCGATGCCAGCGGGAAAAATCCAGGACGATGCGGTCAAATCGATCGCCCGCCAGCTCGCGACTGCCGATGTGCAAATCGCCTTGAGTTGGGCGGAAAAACTTCCCGACGGCGCGACCCGGCAAAACGCGCTCAACCCGATCGTGACGCAGTGGAGCGAGTCGGACCCGGCCAGCGCTGCGGAATTTGCGGTGCGCAGCACGAGCGGCGAGACACGGCAAAATCTGCTCGACAGTATTTCGCGGCAATGGGCCCAGAACGATGCGCAAGCCGCCCTGAGCTGGGCGCAAAGTTTGTCCGACCCCGCCGCGCGCAATTCCGTTTTGCCCAATATTATTTCCTCCGTCGCAGAAAACGATCCGCAGCGCGCCGCGCAAATGCTGACGCGTCTCTCGGGCGAAACCCGGGCGAGCGCCGCAGTCTCGATCGCCGCGCAGTGGGCCGGGAGCGATCCCCAGGCAGCCGGGAATTGGGCCGCTTCTTTTCCCGAAGGCAAAACGCGCGGGCAGATTTTCGAAAACGTGATCAACCGTTGGGCTGGAAACGATCCGGCCGCGGCGGCAAGCTGGCTTGGAAATTTGGACGACGGCCCTTCCCGGGATCAGGCGGTGAGCGCTTTTGCCAATCAAATCCGGTCGTCCGATCCTTCAGCCGCCGTGCAATGGGCGGCCACGATCGGCGATGACAACCTGCGCAACAGCCAGATGGAATCGACCGCGCGGGCCTGGCTCAAAGCCGATCCGCGCAATGCGTCAGCCTGGATCGCAAATTCGTCGCTGCCCGACGATACCAAGTCGCGGCTACTGACGCCGAACGGGTAGTGGCGGGACGACCGCCGTGTCGTCCCCGTTTCTGTTCGGCAGCATTGGATTTCAGAAACGGGGACGGGACAGCGCCCGTCTCTCCAGGGATATGTTCTATTGAACATGCTAGGTTTCGCGCTAATTTCGGGCTGTGCCGAGCAAATCCACCGCTGAGCGGGCCCAAGAGCTCTCCCACATTCTCGCCATCCTGCACAAATGGGGCGTCCACACCCTGGGTGACCTGGCCGCCCTCCAGCCCGACTCCCTCTGCGCCCGCCTCGGCCCGACCGCCGGCCGGCTCTGGGAACAGGCGACCGGCCGGGCCACCCGTCTCCTTCAACTCGTTAGGCCAGCGGAAGTTTTTCGCGAAGAGATCGAATTCGATTACGAGATCGAAACCGCCGCACCGCTTCTTTTCGTCCTGCGGCGTTTTCTCGAGCAACTCACCCTCCGCCTCGGCGCGGTTTACCTCGTCACGCAGGAACTCACTTTTCGACTCACTTTTGCCGATCCGCCAAAGGACGGATTCGCCGGGGCGAACAAGTCACATTACGAGCATCGCTTCCATATTCCCGACCCGACCAATTCGGTCGAGATTTTGTTCCGCCTTCTCCAGACGCACCTCGAAAATTTCCGAGCCGAACATCCGATCGTGGCGGTATCCCTCGCCGCCGCGGTCGCCCGGCCGGCCTGGCAACAGTTTCATCTTTTCGAGACGCCCTTGCGCGACCCGGCTCGCCTGCACGAAACGCTCACCCGGCTCACGGGATTGTTAGGCAAAAAGCGCGTTGGCCGTCCCGTCCTGGAAGATTCGCATCGGCCCGAGGCGTTTCATCTCGAGGCGTTTTCCTGGGATTTGACGGAGGGGGCGGACGCTTCGCCTAACGAACAAATGATCGGCCCGGCCCTGCGCCGCCTGCGCCTGCCACCTCCTGTTTCTCTGGCGAAGAGGGTGGTCGCGCGCCAGGGGCCTTATTTTTCCTCAGGCGATTGGTGGGATGAGAAACGATGGCAGCGGGCGGAGTGGGATTTGGAAGGGGAGGATGGAGTCGTCTGTCGCGGACAGGAGAGCGCAGATGGCTGGGCGGTGGACGGGATTTACGACTGAGGATTTCGAGCGCCTCCTATGTCCTACATCGAACTCCACGCCCGCAGTGCCTTCAGCTTTTTGCGCGGCGCCTCCTTTCCCGAGCAGCTGGCGGAGCGCGCCGCGGAGCTTGGCCTAACGACGCTTGCCCTGCTCGATCGCAACGGCGTCTACGGCGCGCAGCGATTTTCCGTCGCCTGTCGCGAACATAAGGTGCAACCGATCATCGGTTCCGAACTGACGCTGGAAGATGGCTCGATTCTGCCGGTGCTGGTGGAAAATCGAACGGGCTACGCCAACCTTTGCTCCCTCCTCACTCAGGCGCATCTGCGGAGCGAAAAGGGAAGCTGCACGGTGCGGTGGGATGAACTGCCGGAATTTTCCGAAGGGTTGGTCGCGCTCTCGGGTAGGGTGGGCGTCCCGCCCGCCGGTTTCCGCGTCTCGCGGAAACGGACTTTTCAAAGTTCGCGAACGCGAGACG
>JACCZO010000057.1 GCA_013695925.1 Chthoniobacterales bacterium | reverse complement strand
CGCGACGTTCGTTCGTAACACCGTAGCCCCGAGCGCGACGTCGCCGTCGGCGTTCAGGTTGCCTTCGAACGTTACATTCTCAGTTGCTTTTGCTTCGGTAAGCGAACCGAGCGGAATGGTGATGTTCTGAAGCTGTCCCGCGATGACGTTGCCGACGTCGTCGACGCCGAAACCTTGCACGAAATCGCCGCCACCGGTGATCAGCTGATTCGCTTCGTTCATGACGAACGAGCCGTCGCGTGTGTACTTCTGTTCCTTGCCCTGCACAACGAAAAAGCCGTCGCCTTCGATGGCGAGGTCCGTGCTCTTGCCGGTGGGCTCGATCGAGCCGGGCGACCAGTTCTTTTCGATGGAGGCGACGACGGCGCCTAAGCCGCGCTGGCTTGGGTTCGTCCCCCCGAAGTCTCCCGAGGCCGGCGAGCCGCCGTTGTCGGTGACGTAGAACTGGGGCTTGAAAATCGCGCGGCTCGACTTGAACGCGACGGTGTTAACGTTGGCGATGTTGTTACCGACCACGTTAAGCCGCGTTTGATTGACCTCGAGCCCGGAAAGGCCGGTGAAGAGCGTGCTGGTGAGTGCCATGAGGCGTCCTTAATTCGAGCGACCTCAGCAGTCGCGTTTTATCGCTGTCTTCGTGGCATGGCATCTCGCCCATGCCGTTTCATCAATGCATTGGGCGACACGCCCGTGCCACTGCTCAATTCGTCGTTGTGGGAATTGTCGTCGGCGCGATCTTCGTAACGCGACCGAGAGCGAGTGATTTTCCGTTGTCGAGTTCAAGTTGAACGGAGTCCCCTTCCACGCGAATCGAATTCACGACGCCCTTCACGTTCTCGTTCTCCGCATCGAGCCCCTCGATCGTCTTCCCGATCAAATTTCCCGCCGACCCAATCTGGTTCTGAAGGACGAGTCCCTTCATCGTCTCCTGCATCGCCGTCGACGTCTGAAGCTGCCCGATCTGGCTCATCTGCGCCAGCAGCTCTTCATTTTTGGCCGGCTCCATCGGGTCCTGGGTCTGAAGCTGAGTGATCATCATCTTGATGAAGTCCTCGGTCTTCAGTTCCGACTTTTTCGTCTTCAACGTATTTGCAGGCGTGGTCGAGTTGACTGCGCTGGTGATCATGCTGGGAATTTCGGCGTGAATTCGCCACTCATAACAACATTCGACCTGGCAACCTGGAGCCGCGCCATTCATGCGCGACGACGCGCGAAAGCGGCGCGATGCGAGTTTACAATGAGGAGGGAGCCACAGAGAGCACAGAGGACACAGAGGCGTTGTTAAGAATAATTTTCCTTCTCCGAGTTCTCTGTGTTTTCTGTGGCGCTTTCGTCGTTCAATAAAAAAGACGCGCCTTGCGCGTCTGCGAATCTGATTCAATTCTGACAAAAACGCTACGCAACCAGATCCAGCGGATCCGACACACCGGACAGCTTCCGCCACATGCGCTTGATCATTTCCTTTCGCTGCTGCTCCTGCCGCGCGGAGGAATCATCGCGTTCGGAATGATGGCGGCCGTCGCCGGCGGTGTCATTGTCGTTCTTCGGAGACTGCTGCACCTGGAGCTTGTCCACTGTTACACCGGCCGATTCGAGGACGTGCTTGAGCTGGCCGAGGCTGTGGCTGAGCAGGCGCGTTGCTTCGTCGTTGCTGGTCTGGAACGACGCGGTCATCACGCCATCCTGCATTTTCACCGACACCTGCAACGCTCCAAGTTCCGGCGGATCGAGGCGAATCTCCATCGTGCCGCCCTTGTCGAACGCGCTGCTGCGAAGAATCGTGACGATCTTGTCGTGATTCGTTTCGGCGAAGTCAGGAACCGTGATTTGCGCCTGAGGCGTAGCCGGCAGCGGCGCCGTGTGACTGGTCGCAGTTGCGACCGGTGCAGGCGCAACTGTGACTTCTGCAGTAGGCGGTACTGTCGTCACGGACGTTGTCTTCGCGTCGATCTGGTTGGCTGACTGTTGAGCAAGGTCGAACTGCGGATCGGCGTCGCCGGACTGCGTTTTGAGATTCGCCTGAATCGGTTTCACCGCGTTTTCAGTTTCCGTGTCGGCTGGCGCATCGGCAGCTAGCGCCTCGTCAACGACCGTCGGCTGAGACTGAGGTTTCGAGTTTGTCGATTTCTCCGCTGTCGGTGTCGCGACAGCGGCGTTTGCACGGAGCGCACTCAAATCGTCCGCTGCATCGGTGGCATCTTCGAGCCCAAGCGCAGCGAGTATGTCAACCTCGCCCTCGGCAGTCGCCGAACCGAAATCATCGACGACTTCGGCAT
>JACCZO010000054.1 GCA_013695925.1 Chthoniobacterales bacterium | reverse complement strand
GTGATATCCGTGAAATCAGTCGCGGTCTGCCCGTCATAACGCAGCGTCCAGATTTTGCCGGTGAAATCACCACTTTCCCCGCCGAGATAATCGGCGAAAACGTAGAGCCCGCGCAGATCGCGCACCTGCCGGCCGCGATAGACATAGCCGCCGATGACCGTCTGACCGGTCGAGTGCGGATAGTCAAAAATCGGATCGACCGCGCCGGGTGGCGGCGGGTCATTCGGAAATCGCGGGTTCTGGATGAACCCTTCACGCACACGCCAACCGTAGTTTTCTCCGCCGCCGGGATTGGACGCTTTCTGCACATCAATTTCCTCGCGTTCTCCCTGGCCGACATCACCCAGATACATATCACCAGTCCGGCGATCGAAACTGTTGCGCCAGGGATTGCGCAGGCCTATCAGCCATATCTCCTGTTTCTCAGTCGGTGAGCCAAAGAAGGGATTGTTAGTCGGAATGGAATAAGTGCCGGGGGCGTCCTCGATGTGAATGCGCAGGATTTTGCCGAGCAGGGTGCGGGTGCTTTGCGCGTTCCCTCCCGGTTCGATGTGGCCGATGCCGGTGTCGTCGAAATGACCGCCATCTCCGGTGTGAATATAAAGATTGCCTTCGTCGCCCCGCCGCGGACTAAAGCCGAGCCAGCCGCTGTTATGGTTAGTCTGCGGTTGATCAAACATGAGCAGTGTTCTCTCGCTCGCGGGATCGGCAATGTCCGGGTCACCCGAGACTGTGAGCTGCGCAATGTGACTGACCCCGTTCCCAAACATTCCACCCGGCGCCGTATAGGCGATATAAAAGCGGCCATTGACCGCGCAGTTCGGGTCGAAGGTCAGGCCGAGCAGCCCTTGTTCATTACCCAATGAGGTGATTTCGCCAGACACATCGAGAAATGGCGTTGCATTCACGGTCCGCGTCGCGAGTTGGATGATGCGGATTTTTCCCGTCTGTTCGACCACGAAGAGGCGGTTCGTGTCCCCGGGTGGAGTCGACAAACCGAGCGGACGGTCAAAACCGGTCGCCACGCGTTCAGCATCGATCCCTGCTCGGGCCAGGGTCGTGGCGAGGAGGAACATCAAAACCAAAGCAGTCTTAATCAGGACGTGAAACGCGCGCGGGAACGCACCGGGAGGTGATTCGAGGTGTGCTGTTTTCATGAAATCATTATCAACCGAAGGCGAGCAATGGCGAGCAAAAAAAGGCGCCCCGCCCCCGAATCGCCGGATGTAATCGAACGTGCCTCAGCTGCTCTTGGAAGCGTGATAGTCCTGTTCGGGAGCGTGGTTTCATGAAAGGTTCATGTTAT
The DNA here is from genome assembly GCA_013695925.1 of Chthoniobacterales bacterium. Lineage (GTDB taxonomy): Bacteria > Verrucomicrobiota > Verrucomicrobiia > Chthoniobacterales > UBA10450 > Palsa-1392. The sequence goes on along the minus strand of JACCZO010000054.1, from coordinate 7,388 downwards.
GAGAGTGTCGACGCTGTTTTGGTGCTGGCTCTTCGCGGCTTCCAACACGCTTGTGGCCGAGGCCACCCCTTCGCCGCGACTGGAGAACGAGGTGCTTCGACTCGAACTCTCCACCGGGGACAGTTCGATCACGGTTTTCGACAAACGCACTAACCTGACCTGGCGGCAACAAGTGGAGCTCGGATTCAAAATCGCGCCGGATTCTCTTCGCGTCACCCCCACATCCGTCTCGTGCAGAGTTTCTGGGCCGGGTGAACTCTGCGACCTGAAGATCGAGTTAAAGGAAGGGAGTGCCGCCGGCTTCGATCTTACGGTCGCTGTGCCTAACGAGCATTATGGCAAATTGCCGGCTTACCCATTCCATTTCGTCGCCCCCGACAAGAGCTGGTCCTACGTCCAGAACACGAGCGGCGAAGGCATGCTCATGCCGCTGGACCGGCCGGGCGAAATCAACAAAGCCTATGGCTGGAGTGGCAGCCAGCCCTGGTGGGGTCTGACCGATCTCGAGCGCGGTCTCGCCGTCCGCCTCGACACCTTCCGCAATCCCGACACCCGCTCCGGGCCTGACGACTCCACGGTTTACGCCTTTCCGATGCGCCTGCACTATGACTTTGTCACCACCGGCGGCTATGTCGCTCTCGCCCGGCTTTATCGCGACTACTTCCGGGCGGCCCATCCGGAGATGCAACCGTTGCGCGATCGCGTCGCCAAACGACCGCCGGTTGGGATGCTTAAGGACGGGGTCTATGTCTACTTTTGGGGCGACAATCCAGCGGACGATTTGAAGCTGGTCACCGAAATGAAAGCGGCCGGCATCGATCGCGGGCTGGCCGTCTTTTACGGGAAACACCCGATCGATCGGGCTCTCTTCGACGGGATCAAGAAGCTCGGCTGGGTCCCCGGCTCCTATCACATGCCCACCGGCAACCTCTTCCGCGTCGGTCGCCGCGGTTGGCCTAACGCCATTCTGACCGGACGCATGGAAGCCGACAAACTTCGACGCCAAAGTGGTCCCAAAGGTTGGGAGAGAATCTGCGCCAAATTTCAGCTGCCGCGCTGGCTGGAAAAAGCAAAGGGTCTGATTGCCAGCTATGGCACACAACTTTTCTATTTCGACACTCTTGTCGTGCAGTTGGCCCCATGCCTGAGCCCGAGTCATCCCTCCACCATCGAAGAGAATCAGCAGGCCCGTTTGGAGCTGGCGCAAGAAACCCGGGAACTGGGCACAGTCGTCGGTTCAGGCGAAGGCGTCTCTCCTACCTGGGCGCTCCCCGGGCTTGATTTCTACGAAGGTCTCATGTCCTTGCGCACCTATGCCGATCCTAACCTCAAGATTCCTTCGGGCGGCTACGATACCGACCTCGGCGATAGCTATGCCTCTGATGCCGCCTTTATCCTCGACGAGAAGCGGCGGATTCCTCTCTACCAACTGGCCTTCCACGACTATGTCGCCGGCACCTGGGTCTGGCGTGACACCAATTTCCAGAGCCGGCCCTTCGCCTGGAAGAAGGATTTGTTCAACGTTCTCTACGGCACGATGCCGATGTGGCACATCAACCGGCAACTCTGGGAGAGGCACAAAACTGAGTATGTGGAGAGTTATCGCGCAATTGTTTCTATTCGCAGCCGGATCGGCTTTGCCCGCATGACCGGCCATGGCTGGCTGACTCCCGACCGCTCCGTGCAATATACCGATTGGGAAGGCGGCCAGAGAGTCATCGTCAATTTCGGCTCGCGCGTCTATCAGGGCAAGGACAAAACGAGGGTGGCCCCGCGATCCTTCGCCCTCCAGTCCTTGTAGCGGCCACAGCTCCGTTTGCTTCCGCTCTGGGCCGCCTTTACCGTCTGCCCAATGACGGGACGGCTTCGACATCTCCTTCTGCCTGCATGGTGGGTTGGGACTGGCTGCTGCCTTTGTCTGGCGACGATGGCGGCACGACAACCGGAAGAAAAACGCCATTCCCACACTCCGGCGGTCGCAGCTGGCAAACCAGCCAGACAAGATGACTCCCTTGTCCTGCATCCGCCGAGGGACCTCGCCCTGCACCCTGAAGGGGAACGCAAGGCGCGGGCGATGGTCGATTACGTCCTTGCCCTCGACCTGCAGGACGATGGTGAAAGCGAGAAGGCGTTGGAGGCTTTCGAACGTGTCCTGGCGATCGACCCCGGCGAGATCGATCTGGCGACGCGGGTCGCCTTTTTACTCACTCAACAGGGCGATTACCCGCGCGCCATCGACATTCTGAAGGACGCAGTCAAAGCCGAGCCGAAAGAACCCGGTCCCTACCTGCAACTGGCTTACATCTATGCCAAGTATCTCAAGAAGATGGAGCCGGCGATCCGTTACGCGGAGCAGGCGGTCAAGCTCGCCCCTAACGATATTGATGGTTATCAGCGGCTGGCCGAGGTCAAATTGACGGCGCGCGATCGCAAAGGCGCGCTCCAGACGCTCGATCGCGCGGCGAAGGTATCGACTAACGTTCCCGCCTTCTGGACCCAGCTAGGCAAACTCTATCTTGCCCTCCTGACCCAGGGCGACAAGCCGCCCAAACCGAATGAGCTAACGAAAGTGAACGCCGTTTTTCGTAAGGCCCTCGCTCTCGCTCCCAGCGATGCCTCCGTTCTGACGGATGCCGCCGACTATTTCGCGGCCTCCCAACAGGTGCAGGAAGCCATCCCTCTTTACCTGCGGGTGCTCGAACTCCAGCCTAACGACTCTAACGCCCGCGAGAAACTCGCCACCGGCTTCATGCTGACCAATCAACGCGGCAAAGCGATCGGAATGCTCCAGGAAATCATCCAGCAGCATCCGGAAAAGTATCAGCCCTACGAGCTTCTGGGACGCGTTCTGGAAGAGGACGCCAAAGCCCTCGCCCACGCCGGAAAACTCGACGAAGCGAAGTCCGCCTACTCCCGGGCGGCGGCGAACTTCGAGCAGAGCCTGCTCATCAACGCCGCCCAGCCGGATAACTATGTTCACCTGGCGGAGTTGCTCCTCGGGCGGCTCCGCGACCCTGACCGCGCGGTGCGCGTGCTGCAGGAGGCCCGGCGCCATTACCCGACCGCGCCCCAGATCACCTATCTGCTCGCGATTGCCCTGCGCGAGGCGAAGCAAAGCCAGGCCGCCCTTACGACTTTTGAAGAAGCCCTGCACGAGGCCGAGGCGGGAGGCCAGGAAATCCTGGACGATCGGTTCTATTTCGAATACGGCGCGGCTGCCGAACAGGCCGGACTTTACGACAAAGCAGCCGATCTTTTCAAGCGTGCCATCGAACTCGACCCCGCAAACGCCGCCCAGGCATATAACTATCTCGGCTTCATGTGGGCCGACCAAAACATGCACCTCGACGAAGCCGAAGATTACATCAAGCGCGCCATCGCGGCCGAACCGGAGAACGGCGCCTTTCTCGACAGTCTTGGCTGGCTCCATTATCGCCAGGGAAAATACGAACAGGCCCTGGCCGAACTGCTGAACGCGGCTGCGGAGCTGAAGGAAGCTGATCCGGTCGTTCTCGAGCACATCGGCGACACTTATGGGGCTCTCGAGCAGGCAGACAAGGCGGTTGAGTTCTGGAAAAAGTCTCTCGCGCTCGATCAGGAGAACAAAAGGCTGGCCGGAAAAATTGCGGCCGCTACAACCAAGTTGAGCAAAGGCGCAACCGCCGGCGCGACACCGATCAAGTGAAGAAATATCCCACGCCCTGGCAGCGCAAGACGATGTGGGCCTCGCTCACCGCCATCTTCGTCGTCCTCCTCTTCCTGATTGTCGGCACGGTCGTGTATCTCGGCGCCAATCTTGTTGCCTTTCTCCAACCCATCCTGATCCCGGTCGCGATCTCAGCTATCCTGGCCTACCTGCTCGATCCGGTTGTGACCTATCTCGCATCACGGGGCTTTGGCAGAGGCAGAGCCGTTCTCACCATCTTCCTGATGGCCTTCGTCGCTCTCGTCGCCTTGGGCTCCTGGATCGTGCCGCTCATCTCGATGCAAAGCGCGAGTCTCGCGCGGAAGTTACCCGCCTTCACTGAGCGCACCCGGGATCGTGTCGTCGACATGATTTACCGTTACGAACATACCTTCGGCCACGGTGCCGAGAATGGTGACTCCGGCGCCGCCACCGGACTCATCAACTGGCTACTCGCCGGCCCAACCCCCACTCCCAGTTCGAGCGCCCTTCCGAGTCCTACCCCTGCCCCAAGCCCGCCTTCCGTCAGCGGTGAGGTGATTGCACCCGCGCCGGCCAAACTTACTTCCGCCGATCGGCAGCGAATTCAGGACTGGGTGCAAAAGCAATTACCGGCGCTCGAAAAACAACTGCCCGATTTGATCGCCAAGCTCTGGTTGCTTGTAAAAACCAGCGTGGGCGGCTTTCTCGGCGTCACCGGATTTTTGCTTAGCCTCGTGATGGTGCCGATCTATTCCTTTTTCCTGCTCAAGGAGCGCCCAGCCATCCAGGACCGCTGGCGCGAGTATCTACCCCTGCGCAATTCTCCGCTGAAAGACGAAGTCGCGACCACCCTGTCCCAGATCAACAGTTACGTCATCGCCTACTTCCGTGGCCAACTTCTCGTCTGTGTCGTCGACGGCGTTCTCATCGGCACTGCCCTGACCATTTTCGGATTGAATTTCGCGCCGCTCATCGGCCTGATCGTCATTCCCCTAACGATGATTCCTTATCTCGGTATTGTCATTTGCTGGGTCCCCGCCGTCATCATCGCGGCGGCCCAATGGGGCGACTGGTGGCACCCATTCTGGGTCACGATCATCTTCATCGTGGTGCAAAATCTGGAAGGTCTCTTCTACGCGCCGCGTATCGTCGGCAACTCCGTTGGGCTGCACCCCATGACGGTGATCGTCTCTATCTTCATCTGGGGCCTGCTCATCGGTGGGTTGCTCGGTCCGTTGCTCGCCATCCCGCTGACCGCCACCCAAGGTGCTCCTGGCCCGTTACGTCTGGGGACCGCGGCTGCGTGAGGAAGTGATGGAGAACATCGAGGAAGTCCCGGTTGTGCGGGCAGCCGACGCCGAGCCCGCTCGTTAGGCGAGGTCGGTCTTTCTGATACCTCTCGGTGGTTGCCAAGCGCCCCGGGTCACTCTAGGGAACGAGGCGATGCCGATTCAAACGAAACGCGTGCGGCGCAACCTTCAGCTGCGCAGCGGGCTGGTCATTTCGCTTTTCGTGGTTCTCGGTTTTGGCGTCGGGCTCTTTGCTTTCTCTTCTGCTCGCAAAGGCTGGACCCGCTGGCATAAAGCCCGGCTGCTCACAACCGCCGCCGCGAACCTCGAGAACGGCCAGCTCGCTGAAGCCGAAACCCTGGCGCGCCAGGCGCTCGCGATCGACGTTAATTCGCTTGTCGCCGCCCGTCTCCTGGCCGAGTCGACCGAGAAACAAAACCGCGCCGAGACCGTCGCCTGGCGAGCCCAGATCGCGCGCCTCGATCCCGGTCTCGATAGCCAGCTCAATCTCGCCTCCGCTGCCCTGCGCTTCGGCCAGCTCGATGTGGCGCGCGACGCCCTTGCCCGGGTCGCGCCCGAGGATCACGACAAGGCCCCTTTCCACGTCGTCGCGGGCTGGCTCTCGCGCGCCCAGGGTAACATCGCCGAGGAAGAACGGCACTTCGCCGCCGCCGTCGCCCAGGAGCCGAAGAACGACGTCTACCAGTTCAACCTCGCCGTCCTGCAAATTCATTCTCCCGACCCGGCAAAAAACACCGCCGCGCGCAACCAGCTCGAGCGCCTCAGCAAAGTGCCACAGTTCCGCACCGAAGCCCTCCGCGCCCTCCTCGACAACGCCCTCCGTCAAAACCAGACCGACGCGGCTAACGAACTCGCCCAGGCCCTGCAAATGAGTCCGCAGGTCACCTTCAGCGATTATCTTCTTTGCCTCGATCTTTACCGGAAGCTGAGCCCGAAAAAATTCGACGCCTTGCTCGCCAAAGTGAAACCGGTCGCCGCGCGCGACAGCCGCGACCTCGCGCAACTGCTCAATTGGATGAATCGGAACGAGCTCGCCAGCGCCGCCCTCGAGTGGAGCGACAAACTGCCGGCTGACCTAACGAACCGCCCGCCAGCCGCCACCGCGATCGCGGAATCTCTCGCCCGCACCAAAAACTGGTCCCGACTCAGACGCTGGACGCGCAACGGCTCCTGGGACGACGACGAATATCTGCGTCTCGCCTACCAGGCCTACGCCGCGCGGCGCTCCCGCCGCACCCCCGCAGAAGCCGACGCCGAGTTCGAGGCCCTCTGGAAGTCGGCTGAAGACGCCGCCGAGGAACATCCCGACCGTGAAATCGCCCTCGCCCGGCTCGCTTCCGCCTGGCGGCTTACCCAGGAAGCAGAACAGCTCTGGCTGCGCGTCGCCAAAATCCCGGCCACGCGCCGGGAAGCACTCGACGCCCTCTACGCGCTTTATCGAGAGACAAACGACCTGCCGAATCTTCATCTCACCGCCCAGCGCCTGCACCAAAGCTCTCCCGAAGAGATTGGGCTGGCCGCTAACGCGGCGCGTTTCGCCCTCCTCCTCGATCACAACACCGCCGAGGGCCGCATCCTCGCCCAGCAGACCTACGAGAAGGCGCCTAACGATCCGGCGGCCGCGGTCACCTATGCCTTCGCCCTTTACGGCACCGGCCGCACTGCCGAAGCGGTGGAGATCCTGAAAAAAATTCCGCCCGACCAGCTCAACGACCCTCACGCCGCGACCTACGCCGCCCTTTTATACGACGACGCCGGCCAGCTCGAGATCGCGAACAAATACATCGCTCTCGGCCGCGGCGGCACCATCTATCCGGAAGAAAAGCAGCTCCTGGAAGAAATCGCCACCCGCCGCCAAACTGCGGGCGCGCCGCCTAACGAACCTTCCTCCTCGCCCTCACCGCGCTGAAGACGAGCTGTGTCGTCCGTGTTTCTGAATCTGGGACGAGCATGAGCACGAGCATGAGCAGGGGATAAGGGATAGAAACTGGGACGGGACGGTTTGCCCATCCTTCCACGGTGCGCGCAGCACGCTCGGCGGCTTTCAACCCTTGCGGGTGCGGCCTTTGACGAAGTCCCCGGGCGGACGTTGTTGGTCGTCGGGGGCGGCGCCGGCGGAGTTGGCCAGCCCGGCTTCGTCAACGGGCAGGAATTTTTTGAAGAGATTTTTGTCGATCGCTTTCATGAACGCTTCGTGCGGCGAGACGACTCCCTGCTGGAGAAGCGCCCAGATCGCGTCGTCCATGAATTGCATCCCCTGCCCTTTCCCGCTCACGATCACGTCCTGGAGTTTCTGAGTCGCACCCTCCCGGATGATGGAGGAGACGGCGTTACTTGAAATCAGGATCTCGTTCACCGCGATCCGGCCGCTGGTATCGGCCCGCTTGAGGAGGAGTTGGGCGAGCACACCG
>JACCZO010000014.1 GCA_013695925.1 Chthoniobacterales bacterium | reverse complement strand
CGACCATAGCGTGCAGTTAATGGACGTGGTCGAAAGTTATCGAGATGTCCTTTCGGGGCTGACCGAAATCCATATCTCGAGCATCGGGCTGCGCACAAATGAGATCATGCGCACCCTGACTGTGATCTCGGCCATTTTTATCCCCCTCACCTTCATCGCCGGGGTCTATGGGATGAACTTTGAGCACATGCCTGAGTTAAAGAAACCCTATGGCTACTTCGTCTGCCTAGGCGTCATGATCTTGATCGCGATCGGGCAGCTGATTTATTTCAAAAAGCGACGCTGGCTCTAGCGGCGCGGCCTATCTTGACCCGACCACCGAGCCACCTTATTCCTGCCATGCCGAAGTATCTGGTCGTGAGCTCGAGCGGTAATCCCGCGAGCAGGAGTCGTAAGATGGGACGGATCGCGTTTCGGCATCTGCAGGAGAGGAAGGTGGACTGCAGTTGGCTCGACCTGGCCGAACTGGATCTGCCGCTCTGCGATGCGGACGCCTGCTACATGCATCCCGCCGCGAAAAAACTGAGCACCGCGATCGCGGCGGCCGACGGCATCATTGTTTCGGCGCCGGTTTACAACTATGACGTCAGCGCCTCGGCCAAGAACATGATCGAACTCACCGGCAGCGTATGGCAGGACAAAATTGTCGGCTTTCTCTGCGCGGCGGGCGGGATGAGCAGCTACATGTCGGTCATGGCCTATGCCAACAGCCTGATGCTGGATTTTCGCTGCGTGGTTATTCCCCGTTTCGTCTTTGCCACGGCCGAAGCTTTCGATGACGAGACGGTGACCGACGCGAAAATCGCGAAACGCATCGAGCAGGTGGCGGCGGAGTTAATCCGCTTCACCTCGGCCTTGCGCGGCTGAGGACCGGTTCGCTGCGCGCGGGCTAACTTCTCGCGCCTAACCAGACCTCGGCGCCTTCCCGGGCGGCATCCACTTCCATCGGTTTGCCGCTTTCCAGGACAATCATGCGGGCCGATTCCACGATCCCGTCGAGCGCTCGATCGTCGCGACGCGGTTCATGATGAAAGAGGAAGAGTTTGCGCACCCCGGCATCGAGCGCGAGTGAGACGACGCTGCTGAGCGAGCCGTGACCCCAACCGATCTTTTCCTGGTACTCGTCGTCAGTGTATTGGGAATCGATGATCAAAACATCGGCGCCGTGAAGGAATTCGCCGAGCTTGGCGCGCTCGGCCGCAGCATGGGCTGGATACGGCTCGTTATCGGGGAGATACGCAATCGAACCATTGGAAGTGTAAAGACGGTAGCCGACACAGATGCCCGGGTGACGCACGTAGTGCGCCTGCACCCGCACTTTACCAATCGAGAAAGCGAGCTCCTTCTGTTCCTCGATCGAGATCGTGCTCGGTAGGGCGTGCAAGGGGAGTGGGAAAACCGAGGGGGCCATCTGGCTGGTCAAGATGGCCATAAGCCCCTCGTCCGCTCCCCTATATCCGAATACGCGCATCGAGTTGTTACCGTTATACGCCGGGAGGAAAAATGGCAGGCCCTGGATGTGGTCCCAGTGGGTGTGCGAAAGGAGGAGCGTTAGTTTGATCGGCCGGGTTCCGAATTCCGCTTCCAAGGCGATGCCCAATCCGCGCATGCCGGAGCCCGCATCGAGGATGATGATCTCGCCGTCGGCCCGCACTTCGATGCAACTTGTGTTCCCGCCGTAGCCCACGGTGGATGATCCAGGAACTGGAATCGAGCCGCGCACGCCCCAAAATTTCAGGCGCGTGGAGGGCGGCGTGAAGTTCGGCAGCGGACCGGTGATCGCCGGCTCGTCGCCGGCCGCCGGCCTCACGCGATCGATGACTTCGCGCAAGTTCTCCCAAAAGATCGGCTTCACCAGATACTCGTCGGCCCCGGCTTCGATCGCACTGGCGCGATCGACGCCATAATCACGGCCGGAAACGATGATGATCCTCGTGCGCCGCAATTGTTGCCGGATGCTGCGACAAACCTGGAAGCCGTTCACTTTCGGCATGAGCAGATCGCACAGGATCAGCTCGGGGCGTTTTTCCAGGGCGAGGCTGATTCCCACTTCGCCGTCGCCAGCTTCGAGGATGTTCCAGTCATCG
>JACCZO010000490.1 GCA_013695925.1 Chthoniobacterales bacterium | reverse complement strand
GTAGGGCGGGCGCTTCGCCTGCCCAGGTTTCCCGGTCAGGAGACGGGGCAGGCGAAGCGCCCGCCCTACAAATCATCGAGCGCAACGACGCACCCGTGCGGCGCGCGGAGGGAATGGAATTGCAGACCGGAATGCTGCGCGGCGAAGCGCCAGCCGACGTCGAGATCGAAGTCGCAGGCCTGAAGTTGCACATCAATCTGCTCCATTCGCAAAAGACCGGCTTCTACCTCGATCAAATGCCAAACTACGAACTGGTCGCGCAGCACGCCGCCGGGCGGCGGGTGCTCGATTGTTTCACCAGCCAGGGCGCTTTTGCGCTGGCTTGCGCGCGCGCCGGGGCAACCGAGGTCGTGGCGGTCGAAGTCGGCGCAGACAGCATCCGGGCCGCTCAAACCAACGCAGCCCGCAACCAACTCGAAGTCCGCTGGATCGAGCAGGACGTCTTCCAATATTTGCGCGGGGCGGAAAAGTCGAAAGAGCGCTTCGATCTCATCATCCTCGACCCGCCGTCGTTCACCAAAACCAAAGGCGGCTTGCACGATGCCCTGCGCGGCTACAAGGAGCTGCACATGCGGGCTTTCAAGCTCCTTTCGCCTAACGGAATGCTCGCAACTTTTTCCTGCTCGCATCACGTCGGCGCGGAAATTTTCGAGAAAATGATCGCCGACGCACTGGTCGATGCGCGCCGTTCCGCCCGCCGGCTGCGGCGCTTCGAGCAGGCGCTCGATCATCCCGTTCTCCCGACCCTGCCGGAGACCGAATACTTTCGCGGGATGCTCCTCGAAATGATGCCCGGTCGTTAGGCGCTTTTTCCTCGTGCTCGTCCTCCTCCTCGTCCTCGGTTTTTTCCCCGTTTCGCTTTCGAGGACGAGGACGAGGACGAGCACGATTATGAGTTGGATGTGGCCAACATTCGTTTCTCGATTGAAAAATCTGGCAATCTGCTAACTGCCAATTAATATCCCCGGCGTAGGATTCGCCGCCGCAAACGCCATGTCAGACCGCATCCGCCCGATCGAACAGATGTTGGAGCTAAACGAAGACGATAGTGTCAGCACTGAGCACCTCAATTCTCAGGTGCAGAAAGCGCAGGAGCAATTGCTCCAGCTCAAGCGCCAGCAGGAACAGATCGAAAAACAAAAGCGCGAACTCGAAGAGCTCAGCCGCCGCCAGGAAGAACTGGAGCACGGCCGGGCCGAGATGACCGACAAGCTGACCCGCTCGCTCGTGGTGCTGGAACGGGAAGCCTACGACGCGCAGAAAAAGATGGAGCAGCTCCGGGCGACCCGGGAGAGTTTCAGCCAGCACCTTGAACTGCTGGAAGCGATCGATCCGCGGACCTGGAACCAATCGGACCTGAGCAAGGAATTAAGCCGCGCCCTCAGCACGGTGGACGATGCGCGCACTGAGTACAGCCAGCAGCGCAGCCGCCTCCAGGCGACCGCGGACGAACACGAAGGCGTCCCTTTACCGGAAATGACGAGCGGCTATGAGACGAACAACGGAATGGCCCATTCCTTCGGGCAATGGCTCCAGATCGGCCTCGCCTTCACTCTGCCGCTGATCGTGTTCGGCCTGGTCGCGCTTCTCCTCTTCCTTTATTTCAACGGCGCAACTCGTTAGGCGAGCATGGCACGACGACGCGCTCACTCCGACACGCCGCTCGATCAGAAGCAGCAGGAACTCGCCCGCCTCGAGCAAAATCTGCGCAAGCAGATGGACGATCTCCAACGCATGATCGAGGAAGCGCCCCGCGTCGCGGAGGAAAAAACCCGCCGCGAACGGGAAGAACTATTTGAGCGCGCCAGCTCCGGTGGCCGTCGGCTCGATGTCACGATGGCGTTGAACGACAAACGCTACAGCGAATTTCGCGGCGAAACGCGCCGGCCCCGTTCCCTGCGCAAACAACGGCGCGAAGGCCAACTGCTTTTTCTCGTCCTCGTCATCGCGCTCTCGATCGCGGTCATCTGGATCGCGACTCATCTCAATTTCTAGAAAAATGTGAAGGCAGATGTTGTAGCCGGGGGCGATGACCCCGGCAGGAACAACTTCGATGTCGCCTACGTCGCGCGCCTCGCCCGGATCGAACTGACCGCGGAAGAGACAGCCCTCTTTCAAACCCAGCTCGCCCAAGTACTGAAGCACGCCGCGAGGCTGCAGGAGGTAAATGTCGACGGCATCGAGCCCGCCGCCCATGCGTCGCCGCAATTCGATGTCCTGCGCGCCGATGAAACGCGCCCGGGCCTGACCCAGGAGGAAGCACTCCGCAATGCCCCCCGGGCGGCAAATGGCCTCTTCCTCGTGCCCAAGGTGATCGAATGACGCCGCCCGAGCTGCCTGGCCTAACGATTGTCGAATTGCAAAGACTCTTGCGCGCCCGCGAGGTCTCGCCGCGCGAGGTTCTCCAGGCTTTGCACGACCGGATCGAAGCGGTCGAGCCGAAAATCGACGCCTACCTTTCGCGCGATCTCGACGCCGCGCTCGACGCCGCTGACGCCGCCGACGTCAGCCTTCCGTTGGGCGGAATCCCGCTCGCGATCAAGGACCTGATCAGCGTCGCGGGGCAGCCCTGCACTTGTGCGTCTCGGATTCTGCGCGGTTATCGCGCGCTTTTTGACGCGACCGTAATTCAGAAGTTGAAGGCCGCCGGGGCGATTCCATTTGGCAAGACCAACCTCGACGAATTCGCAATGGGTTCCTCGACCGAGAACTCGAGCGTGAAGCCAACCCGCAATCCGTGGGACGTGGCGCGCATTCCCGGCGGCTCGAGCGGTGGCTCCGCCGCGGCGGTTGCCGCCGACGCGGCGATCGCGTCGTTAGGCACGGACACGGGCGGCTCCATTCGCCAGCCGGCCGCGCTCTGCGGCGTGGTCGGGCTGAAGCCAAGCTACGGCCGCGTTTCGCGTTATGGGGCGGTCGCGTTTGCCTCTTCGCTCGATCAGATCGGGCCGATCACGAAAACGGTGGCTGATTCCGCGCTCCTCCTTGAGGTGATGGCGGGGCTCGATCCCAACGATTCGACTTCCCTGGACGCGCCAGTGCCGGATTACCGCGCCGCCCTGCAGGGCGATCTGAAGGGCGTGCGGCTCGGGTTGGCGAAGGAATATCTGAGCGATGGAATCGATCCCGAAGTACGGGCCGCGATCGACACCGCGGTCGCCCAATTCGTTTCGTTAGGCGCAGAAATCGTCGAGGTCTCGCTGCCCCACACCGACTACGCGATCGACACCTACTACATCATCGCAACCGCGGAAGCCTCGGCCAACCTGGCCCGCTTCGACGGGGTGCGTTACGGCCACCGGGCGGAGAACCCGCTCAACCTGCTCGATCACTACAACCGGACGCGCGCGGAAGGATTCGGTGCGGAAGTGAAACGCCGAATCATTCTCGGCACCTACGTTCTGAGCTCCGGTTATTACGCCGCCTATTATCTGCGCGCGCAGAAAGTGCGAACACTCATCCGGCAGGATTTCGCGCGTGCTTTTGAGAAGGTGGACGCGCTCATCTCGCCGACCACGCCGGAGCCGGCTTTCAAGATCGGCGAGCGCTCGGCGGATCCGTGGCGCATGTATCTGGCCGACATTTTCACGATTGCGGCCAACCTCGCCGGGATTTGCGGGATCAGCGTTCCCTGCGGGATGGCGAGCGGAGATCTCCCGATCGGCCTGCAGATTCTCGGTCCGTCGTTAGGTGAAGCCCGCATCCTGCAGGTCGCGCACGGCTTCGAGCAAAGCACCGCCTGGCACAAGCGGCGGCCCTTGTAGAGGCTTCGCTCCGCGAAGCGCGGGTTTGGACGTGCAACGGAAAAGCGGAACGTCCACAGTCAGGCGCCGCCAGCAGCCAGTTGCGCGTCGCGTCGGCGCACGATGAGGAGCGTGACGAACGCGGCCAGCGCACAGATCACCGCCCCAATTGCAAGCGTGGCGGAAGTCCCGAGGTAATGCGCCACGGCTCCCGCCTCGAGCGCGCCGAAGGGAATCATTCCGCCAAAGATCAGGGCCCAGATGCCCATCACCCGGCCGCGCATTTCGTTCGGGACGATGGTCTGGACGGTGGTGTTGGAGGTGGAAAAGAAAAGCATCATCCCAAAGCCGATACCGGCCAGGCAGAGCATCGCGATTGTTAGGTTGCGGTTGAAGGCGAAGATGAGGAGCATGGCGGAAAAGAGCCAGACGCCGCCGAAAGCCAGTTTGCGGGAGGAAATGTTGCTCCCGAAGGTCGCGGTCGTGAGCGCGCCGATGAGCGCCCCGACCCCGCTCGCGCCTAACAAAAAGCCGTAGCCTCGCTCCCCGAGATGGAGGACGTCGCGGGCGAAAGCCGGCATCAGGACGGAATAGGACCAGCCGAAAATTCCGACGATGGTGAAGAGGACGAAAATTGTCCGCACTCGCACGTGATTCCAGACGTAACGGAAACCTTCGAGTGATTGCACGAGCGGTCCGCCCGGCGCGAGACTCGGGACGTGCGGCGGCAGGCGCATCATGAGCAGCCCGGCGAGAACGGCGAGGAAGCTCACGCCATCGATGAAAAAACAGAGGGCGATGCCGACTTTCGCCATCAGGAAACCAGCGATGGCCGGGCCAATGATCCGCGCGCCATTGAACATCGCAGAATTGAGCGAGATGGCATTCATCAAATCTTCCCGGCTCGCGATCTCGACCACAAACGATTGCCGCGCGGGCATGTCGAAAGCCATCACGACCCCGCCGCACAGGCCGAGAACGATGATTTCCCAGGGCCGAATGAGTGCCGTCCAAACCAGTCCCGCAAAAATGAAAGCGAGAATCATCATCGCGACCTGCGTGCAGATGAGGACGGAGCGCTTCGGAAACCGATCGGCCGCCCAGCCACCGAGGGTAGAAAAGAAGAGCATCGGCGCGGTGCCGGCGGCAGCGACGACACCTAACAATGCCTTGGAACCTGTCAGTTGGTAGACGAGCCAGCCCTGCGCCGTGCTCGTCATCCAGGTGCCGATGAGGGAAACGAGCTGGCCCCAAAAGTAGAGCCGGTAATTCCGGTACTGGAAGGCAGAGAAGGTTTTCCGCCAGGAAACGCCACCGGTCGCGACCCGGCGCGGCCGGCCGGTGAGATCTTCGGGCACGGAGGCAGTGCGTTGAAAATCGGTCTCTTTCATCGGCAGGCGGAATCTCCTCGCCTGCTTTGCGCGCGAATCCAAGCGAAGAATTTTTGCCGGCCGAGCGCTGAAAAAGTGCGACCTTTCCCGCAACGGGAGGCTTCCAGAATCTGCCTCGCCTAAGGAGCCGCGAGGGCCGCGCATGGAGCCCGGTCAAACCAGTGGCTGGCCCGAAAACGAATCAACAAGATGAAACTTTTCGGCACCGCGCCGACCGGTTCAAACGGTTCTGCGCCAGCCGATGCTTACATCTACGGCGCGGCCCGGGTGAGAGCCCCCTTCTCTCAGCTCCCGTGATTCGACTTCAACCAGTTCTCGGGGTTAAACGGATTGAAGGCGTCGGCTGGCAAGCCAGTCGATTCAAAGGTCGGCGTATTCGGAGGTGCGACGCCGTTTAAAACCGTCCCGGGAGGAATCGCGATGGCTACGGCGCCGGGCGTCTGAAAATTGCCGGTCGCGGTCGGCGCCAATTCGTTATGCGTCTCAGTGTGCTGGTAAAGGAGGTCGCCGAAGAGAATCATTTGATCACCAAAGATCTTATGGGTGAAGTTGGCGAAGCCACCATTCCCTCGAACTCAGCGCCGCGGTGCGCTACGAGGAATTCCGGAACAACGACACGAATGTCGCTGTGCCCAAGTTCGGCATTCGCTGGCAACCTCTGGATGAGACATTGACGGTGAGAGCGACGATCGGCAAAGGCTTCCGTGAGCCATCCCTCATCCAGCTTTACGGGAGTCCAACGTCTGCGCTCGGTCTGGTGACTGATACCCTGCCCACTTCGCTGGGCGGACCCGCAGTGCCGATCGGCGACCCGCGCCGCACCGAGTCTGAGCAGAACCTTGTCTTCACCAGCAGTCCCGCCCTGACTCCGGAGGACTCTGTCTCCTTCAGTGGCGGCGTCGTCTGGACTCCAAAATTCGTTCCCGGTCTCACCGCTTCGGTTGATATCTGGGATATCGAGCAGACCGGGTTGGTTGCGCTCTCCAGCGTCCCCGGCATCCTCAACCGCGAGCAATTCGGCGGCCTCTTGCCGGGCGAGAGCGGCGGGTGGGGGAAACGCCAACCGCTTTTCGCCGGCACGCGAGCAATGCGGCCGCGGCCAAGGTCGTTCGACCGCACCGCACCCCGGCCCAGTTGAAGCACGCCGCGGCGGCCTAAAGGTTGCAGAGCGCCGCTACAAGGCGCGCCGGACCGCGCGCCGGACAGTTTCCGTGATCCAGCCGTAGACGAGGTGGGAGGCGAGCGCGTAAACGTGCGTCGTTAGGGGAATTTCCTTTGGCGACTTCGATAAACCGGCCGCGGGCACGGCCAGCTCGTCAGCCAGCAGCCAGACCCCGGTGCCAAACGCAGCGCCGTCGGCGACGGTGACGATCGGTGCCACCTCCGCCAGAATCCCGTAAACCGCGGCCGAGCCCGCACCCATGCCGTAGTGGACCACCTCGCCCGCCATCGGTTTGTAATCGCCCGGGATTTTGCGGCCTGTGACTTTCTCCGAAATGGCATTCGCCGCCTTCACCGTCGCGGGATCGGCTTTTCTGCCGCCGCGCTTTTTTTCAGAACTCATCGCTTCCGACGCCGCATTCCAAGCCGCCTGGAATTGCTCCATCAAAAAAGAGGCGAGCAAACCGCCCGCGACACCGGCCAAAAGGCCTTTCAGAATATCGGTCTCGCCGTAGTCGTTATCGTCAAAGCTGATCATCGCGTCTCCCTTGGTTATTCCCTCTTCCTCATCGATTCGCGCGCGCGGTGTCGCGCGAGCTTGAATCAGAATAGCAGCTGCAGGTAGATGACGTCGAGCCGGCGCCCAAACTTGCGGCCGACCTGACGAAGGCAGCCCGCTTCTGCGAAGCCTAGCGATTTCAACAATCGAATCATCCCGACCGATTCTTCACAGGAGACCGCGACGATGGCGTGATAGCCTAACGACCGGGCGCGTGCGAGCAGGTCTTGCACGATAATGCGGCCATGACCGCGCCGATGGGAGTCATGCCGCACGTAAGCCGTCAACTCGACCGTGTCGCGGTAGGCGCAGCGCGACTGGAAGGGCGAGAGCGCGCCCCAGCCGATCACCTCGTCCTCGGCCTCGAGCACCGTCATCGGCTGATGAGCCGGCCGTGCGCGCAACTCCCCGGCTCGCTCCTCGGTCGTTTCGTCCTCGACCTGGAAGGTCGCGGTCGAGGTGCGGACGTAATGGTTGTAGATCGCGTTGATCGCTTCCGCGTCGGCGGCGGTGGCAAGCCGGGGTGGGGGCGGGTTCATTCGCAGAACTCCGCACACCACTTTTCGACCCGGGCGCGGATCTGGTCGCGAATTTTCCGCACATCCGCCAGCTTCTCTTCGTGGGTTCCAGTCAGCGCCGATGGATCCGGGAAACCCCAGTGCAGCCGTCGCGTTGGGCCGGGAAAGATCGGGCATTTCTCTGCACTTGTCTCATCACAGACGGTGATGGCGTAGGCAACGGCCTGGCCGGATTCGAGGACGTCCGCGACCGACTGCGTTTTCTTTTTTGAAATGTCGACGCCCACTTCCGCCATCGCTTCCACGACGAGCGGATTCAGGCTCCCGGGCTCGAGTCCGGCGCTCTGCGCTTCAAATTGGTCGCCGCAGAGCCGGTTCAGGAAAGCCTCCGCCATCTGGCTGCGCGCGCTGTTGTGGATGCAGACAAAAAGGACGTGCTTTTTCATTTCGCGAAAACTTCCGCCGGCTCGCAACAGCTCGCTTTCAGTTTCTCCAGACGTTGCAGGTCTTTCCGGAACATCGGGTCAGATTGAGCGCAATCCTGAAGGCACTGCAAATTCAAGGCCAGCTCGTCCGACGGCTTATCCGGCAGTGAATAAATGATCCAATTGCCATGCCGCTTCGTTTGCACCAGCCCGCGGCTGCGGAGATAAGCGAGATGCTTCGAGATCTTCACCTGCGGCTCGCCCAAGGCATCCTGGAAATGGCAGACGCAGAGGGGCGATTGCGTGAGGAGATGCAAAATGCGCAGCCGGGTTGGATCGCAGAAGCATTGGTAGATCTCGGCCAGTTGCATCAGCCTAACGACAGCAGGCCGGCTCGGCCGAAGCTTCCGCCTCCGGCCCGCAGCCGCACTTTTCCTTGGCCAGGCAATCGGTGTGCTTGTCCCCGAGTTGAAACTCGAGCCGGTCGCCGGAGGACTGGGCCGAAGCGATCGGATATTGTGAGATGACGCAGCAATCCCATTCCACTTCCACCTCGAGATCGTCGCCCGGCAGGATGGGTTGACCGAGATCGAGGATGTCGGCGAATCGGCCGGCGGCGAGGCGGTGCTCGAAATCATCCGCCACATAAGTCTGCAGGACGCAGGTTTCGCTGGTGCGGAAGGTGCCGCCGCAATCGACAAACTTCTTCGTCACGTGCCCGACCTCCGTGATGTGGAAATGGGCCGGGATCTGCTCGCCACTCGGCAAGGTGAAACGCGGCTCGGCCGCGGGATGTGCCCGGAGGAGAGATTTAAGCTCGTGCAGTTTCATGGTCTTGATCTATATACTCCATTCGGTATATAGTCAAGACCCATCGTCACTCCGCCAGGCGCGTGGGATGGGAAGTCGATTCCGCTCGGTTGATGCGAAGGGCCGCCGTGCCGTCGGACATGCGCCAATAATCGCCCTGCTTAAAATGGCAGAAGAATGCTGTTGAGCAGCCTGCGGTGAGGAAACCTGCAAGCGGATAAGTGAGTCCCCATCCGGCATGGCTGAGTGAGAAATGCGCCGCGTAAATGTGTGTCGGCTTTTCGCAATACCGCCCAGCAATGGCAAAAAGGCCTCGCCAAGTTAAAACCGAAGGCTTTCGCGAAATAAGGTGAAAGGGTAAGTGCAAGGAGACACGCCAACGATGTGCGCTAACCGTTCGATCGGTCGATCCCGTGCTCTTCCAGCCGGCGGTAAAATGTGGCGCGACTGATTCCGAGATGGCGCGCGGCTTCCTGCAGTTACCGTGGGCTTTTTCCAGCGCGTCGAGGAGCCGGCTTTTCGTCTTCGGGGGAAAGATGCGCTAGCGCGGAAGCGGCCGGCGCAGTCTGGAGTTGCCACAAAATGATTTCTTGACATCGGCAGCGGGGCGCAATTTCTATGTTCGCGGCAAGGCGCAGCTATATGACCGTTGGAAAGTTCATCTCTCAACAGGCGTTGTTGACAATCACTCCGGAGCAAACGCTTTCCGAGGCAGGCCGTGCGATGATTAAACGTCGGGTGGGCTCCGCTGTCGTTACCGTTGCGGACGAACCCTCGGGAATCATCACCGAACGCGATCTGCTGCGCGCCATCGCTGACGGAGTGGATTTCGATGTCGCCAAAGTCAGTGAATACATGGTGCGAAAAGCCGTGACGGTGACGGACCGCTGGCATGTGGTGGATGCCGCCACCACTATGATTGAACGCGGATTTCGCCACCTCGTCGTGGTCGATGAGGAGGGGAAAGTCACCGGCATTCTTTCCATGCGGGATATGATGAGAGCCTTGCTAGACGATCGCCGGCAAAGTCTTGCGGGCTGATGGAGTTTTTTATGTCGATAAGTCAGTCCCACGCAGCGCTCGACATTGACTTCGATTCCTGAGAAGAAAGGGAAACCATGACCACACATGACACCGGCACAAACGGGACCGCGGTAAGAACCGCGACTCCAAAAGACTGGATTCCAGGACTGATCGAAAACGCACGCTACGATCTCCTCTCGGGCTTCATCATCTTTCTGATCGCGCTCCCCTTATGCCTCGGGATCGCCATCGCTTCCGGCGCGCCGCCAATCGCCGGGATCATCTCCGGCTTCGTCGCCGGTATGCTGGCCTCGCTCTTGAGCGGCTCGCACGTGACCATCAACGGCCCGGCGGCGGGCATGATCGTGATCGTGCTGGGCGCGGTGACCGAGCTCACCTTCCGGGGGGCGCTGGCGGTGGGCGTGGTGGCCGGAGGTATTCAGATCGTTCTGGGTCTGCTGCGCAGCGGCAAGATGACGGCCTTTTTCCCGCTCTCGGTCGTGCATGGAATGCTGGCCGGCATCGGTCTGATCATTATGTCGGGCCAGATTCACATCGCGCTCGGCTTGCAAAATCCGCGCGCCCATGGCTTCCACATATTCACTGCGATTCCGCCGAGCTTCGCCAATCTGGTTCCGATTCCCGCGCTCATTGGTCTGACCAGCGTCCTGATTATGATCTTCTGGCCGATGATCAAACTCGGGATCGCGAAAGTAGTGCCCGCGCCTTTGGTCGCGGTGATCGTGGGAACAGTCATCGCCACGCTCACCGGCGCCGGGCCGCTGGTGAAGTTGCCCGAGAGCTTCATGGCCGGCTTTTCCAGTCCCGACTTTTCCAAAATTCTCTCGGGCCCGGGAATCAAGTGGATCGTGCTCTACGTTTTCGTCGCGAGTCTTGAATCGCTCCTCACGGCGGAGGCGGTGGACAAGCTCGACCCGTGGAAACGGCGCTCGAACATGAACCGTGAGCTATTGGGCAAAGGCGCGGGCAACATGATTTCCAGTTTAATCGGCGGCCTGCCCATGATCGCCGAAGTGGTGCGCAGCAAGGCGAACATCCTGCAAGGCGCGCGCACTCGCTGGTCGAACTTTTTTCACGGATTTTTCCTGCTGGCGTTTGTTCTCCTCGTGCCGGGCGTGTTGCAGATGATCCCGCTGGCTTCCCTGGCCGGGGTGCTGCTGGTGATTGGCTTCAAACTGGCGCATCCGAGCGATTTCATGCATGCGCTGCACATCGGGAAGGTCGAGTTCGGTTTGATGCTGATCACGGCGTTCACCGTGCTGTTGACCGATCTGCTGATGGGTGTCGCCCTCGGCATTGTCCTGGCCATGATCGTGTCTCTGGTGAGAGGAACGTCGCTGGGCAATCTTTTCAAGCCTGACATGCAGGTGGTGGAAGAGGGCGAGACGATCACGGTCAAGTTCCGCCGGGCGCTGGGCTTTAACAACTTTGTCGGCATCCGAGGCAGGCTCGATGCGCTCCCGAGAGGAAAGAAGGTGGTGCTCGACTTCACGGGCGTGCAGTTGATCGATGCGACGGCGATGGAGCGCTTATACGACTTCGAGCGTGAGTACAAGGACGCAGGCGGGCAGGTCGAGCGTCGCGGGACTGAGCATCTGCGCGCTGACTCCGAGCATGAATTTGGAACGAGACGGGAGCTGAAGGGGGCCGAAAAAAAGGCGATGTGAGTAAAGCAAAAGAAATCGTGCAAGAGATGTGAGAATCTGCCATGGGTATTTTAACTGCCATTGTTGCTCTGCCCCTGGTGGGGGTTGTCCTTAGTCTGGCCTTACCCAAAGGGAAGGTGGCGCTGATCAAGGGCGTGGCCATCGGGTGGGCCACGCTGGTTTTAGCGGTCTCCTGGAGCCTGCTTTCCAAGTTCAATCTTAAGACCAGCGACCTGCAGTTTACCGAGCGTCAATCGTGGATCCCCGAGCTGGGAATGACCTATGTCATGGGCGTGGACGGCCTTTCCTTCCCCATGATTTTGCTCACCACGCTTTTGATCCTGGCGGCGGTGATCGGGTCAGCCACGATGATTCATGAGCGAGTGAAAGGCTACTTCGCCTGGATTTTTCTCCTGGAATTTTCGTTGCTCGGCGTCTTCATGGCGCAGGACTGGTTCCTCTTTTATGTCTTCTGGGAGATCGGCCTGGTCCCGATGTTTTTCCTGATCGGGTTGTGGGGCGGCGCCAACCGAGCGACCGCCACCATGACCTTCTTCCTCTATACCCTGGCGGGATCGATCTTTATGCTCCTAGGGATCATCGCCGTTTATTTGCACGCCGAACCGCACACCTTCGACATGCTGGCCTTGATGCAGGCGCGCGAGGGTTGGACCCGCGCCTTTCAGATCGGTCCGTTTCTCGCTTTTTTCATCGGCTTTGCGGTCAAGATTCCGGTCTTTCCGTTGCACGGCTGGCTGCCCCTGGCCCACGTGGAAGCGCCCGCGCCAGTCAGCATCATTCTTTCCGGGCTGCTCCTGAAAATGGGCGCCTATGGCGTGATGCGCGTGAGCGGATTATTGCCCGCGGGGCTGGAATGGTTTGCGCCGTTTCTGCTCGCGCTGGCGATGGTCAATATCATTTACGGCGCCGTCCTCTCGTGGCGTCAAACCGACCTAAAAGCGATGGTGGCCTTTTCTTCCATCAGTCACATGGGCTTCGTCATTCTCGGTATCGCCGCGCTCAACGCCACGGGGTTTTCAGGCGCCGTTTTTCAGATGGTGACACACGGCATCATCACCGGCGCGCTCTTCCTTCTGGTGGGCATGATTTATGAGCGCACCCACACCCGCGAGGTCGGGGATTTTGGTGGACTGGCGACGCGCGTGCCCGTGTATGCGGCGTTGATGTCGCTCGCGCTTCTGGCCTCGATGGGAATGCCGGGCCTGGCGCAATTTGTAGGCGAGTTTCACGCGCTGGTGGGGGCTTTTCAGCGCTGGGGGCTCTGGG
This sequence comes from Chthoniobacterales bacterium, assembly GCA_013695925.1. Taxonomy (GTDB): domain Bacteria; phylum Verrucomicrobiota; class Verrucomicrobiia; order Chthoniobacterales; family UBA10450; genus Palsa-1392. Next base: position 14 of record JACCZO010000490.1, on the reverse strand, counting down.
CGGTCATTGCCAGC
>JACCZO010000460.1 GCA_013695925.1 Chthoniobacterales bacterium | reverse complement strand
TAGCTCACTCATTTGTTTCGGATTTCGAGATTTGAATTTCGTGCTTTCCGTTCAAATCGCGCAATGCGTCCGCCCGTGTTTGGCGAGATACTGTTGATGATAGTCCTCCGCGCGATAAAAAGTCGGCGCGGGCTCGATCAACGTCACGATCGGCCGGCGAAATCTGCCGCTCTTTTCCAGCTCCGCCAGTTTCGCTTCGGCGGCCGCTTTTTGCTCCGGCGAATGATAAAAAACGACCGAGCGATATTGCGAGCCGACATCTGGGCCCTGGCGATTGCGCGTGGTCGGGTCGTGATTCCTCCAAAACACGTCGAGCAGCGTCTCGTAAGAGACTTCCGACGGGTCAAAAGCCACTTCTACTACTTCCGCATGGTCCGTTTCATTGCTGCAAACATCCTCGTAAGTAGGGTTTTCGGTTTTGCCGCCGGCGTAGCCTACGGTCGCATTCTTTACTCCGGGCGTTTGCCGAAAGACAGCCTCGACTCCCCAGAAACATCCGGCTCCAAACGTGGCTTTTTCAATGCTCATGGGGCCACCATCAGACGGGAAAGCGAGCCGTGCAACCGCCTGGTCTAACGATTCGGCGATGCGGCTTTTCGCTCCGTTTTGGCCCTCCGGTGGGGCGAGACTCCGTTGAGCCTGGAAAGTCGCTTTGCCCTCAAGGCTCGACGGAGTCTCGCCCTACCAGTCAGTGCGCGATCTTTGTGCCTTCCTGCACCCAGACCAGTTTGCCGGCTCCGTAGCGCGTATCCGTGCGGGTGAGCGAGGTCCACCAGGTCCCCAACTCCGGCCCACCCGCTTCGACGAGAAGACCGGAGAGAGGAATCAGGTCACGGCGTGAACGCGCGGTGCCCGCAGGAAGGGGAAAAGTCTACATCACCATCCCGCCGTCCACGGTCAGGACCTGACCGGTGATGTATTTCGCCTCTGGCGCGGCGAGGAAGGCGACGGCCGCGGCAATGTCTTCGCCTTCGCCGAATTTGCCCAGCGGGACCTTGCTAAGGACCGCTTCCTTCACCTGGTCGGAAAGCACGTCGGTCATGTCTGTGACGATAAAACCGGGAGCGACGGCGTTGACGGTGATGCCGCGGCTGGCCAACTCGCGCGCCAGCGTTTTCGTTAGGCCGATGAGGCCCGCCTTGCTGGCCGCGTAATTTGCCTGGCCGGCGTTGCCGGTGAGGCCGGCGATCGACGTGATGTTGATGATGCGGCCGCTACGCTGCTTGATCATCGAGCGCATGACCGCCTGCGCGAAACTGAAGGCGCCTTTCAGGTTCGTATTCATGACCGTGTCCCAATCGTCCATCGACATGCGCATGCTCAGGCCGTCGCGGGTCACGCCCGCGTTGTTTACGAGGACGTCGATGCGGCCGAAATCCTCGAGAATTTTTGCGCTCGTCTGCCGGACCGCGGTGTGATCGGAGACGTCGACGGCGTAAGCTTTGGCAGCATCGGCGCGACTGGCATTGATTTCATCGGCGGTGCGTTGCGCAGTTTCGCTGCGACTCACGGCGGCGACGCGCGCGCCTTCGCTTGCCAAACGAACGGCGATGGCGTGACCAATCCCCCGTCCCGCTCCAGTAACAACAGCAACCTGATTCTCGAATCTCATGGGAGAACATTTACCGCAGAGCGCGCAGAGAACGCAGAGGAAAACAAGATTATTTCCGACCTTTGCGTCCTCTGCGGTTTACCAAAAAACCAACAGCTACGGTTTGGTTTCGTTCTTCACGATCTTGCCGTCTTTCATCACGAAAAAGACGCGCTCAGTCGCGGTGATGTCGGCCGTCGGATCGCCCGGCATCGCGATCACGTCAGCCAGCTTGCCCTTTTCCAGTGTGCCGAGTTTGTCCGCGACGCCGAAGAGCTCCGCGTCAACCGCGGTTGCACTCAGCAAAGCGTCGATCGGTTTCATTCCGAGGCTGGTCATGAGCGCAAATTCCTTCGCATTTTGCCCGTGCGGAAAGACGGAAGCATCCGTGCCGAAAGCAATTTTCACCCCGATCTTCAACGCGTTGCGAAACA
>JACCZO010000454.1 GCA_013695925.1 Chthoniobacterales bacterium | reverse complement strand
CAACAATGAACAACTCCGGTAAAGCTCCAACGATGGTTGTATGGGTTATTTCTCTGGTTCTGTTTCTCGTTGCGCTTGCTGCGCATTTTGGTCTGGTCAAAATTGGCGAGCCGTTTGCGACATGGTCCTGGATCGTCGGTTTCGCACTCGTGTTGATCGCGTGCCGGGTTCGGGGTCTCTAGTGGGCCGAGAATTCGGCCTAATCCAGCCGTTGAGCTGTAGACAGAAAAACCTCGCTGTGCCAGTTGGGCTCGTCCCCGGACGGTTCTTCCGACGGCACCGCCAACGCCTAACCATTCGCTGCAGCCGACGGCGAGCCGTCGTACTATCCAGTTTTCAGATGACTAAGACATTTCAACCCGCCGCCACACGCGCTGCCGCTCGCCGCGGCTGAGCTTGTTCTCGATGATATGGCTGTTGAATTGTCAAGTGGGCGTAGTTGGTCTGTGTTTGCATTGGGGATTGAAGGCTGGGAAGCAGGAGTGGGTGTGAGGCGGCCGATCAGTCGGGGTGAGTGAGGTTCCCGGCGGTTTGATATGCTGATATTCGCGGGCTATCCAGTCTTGCGACCAGACCTATCCGCATTCTTTTAATTCACCGCAGCCCTTCTCCAACAGTCTAGGTGACGCCTGCTCGAGTTGGACTGAATTGGGTCGATCTGACTGCCATGATCGACCTGCGGGGCCACGAGGGCGTCGCGCCGCACGAGATCGTGTGGCACTCCGATGTTGCCGGTGAACTCGGTCGCGGCCACATGCTCAGAGTCGATCTCGAGGAAGGCCGGCACCAAATCACGGCAACCATTCCAGGCGGCGCCAGCGATCGAGTCCAGACGACCGGTATCATCATTGTGAGCGGACGTGGCCAATGAGGTGGCCGGGCTTGGGAATGAATGCGACATTCTCAAACCCGCAGTCCCTCGCAGTTGTGTCTGAGAAGGCAGCCGAAAATCGGGATCAGTTATCGACAGGGCCCTCTGGGGATTTTTGCGACAAAACGCCGCGGTTACGGCTCGCGCTCTTCGCGGGCGCGGTCTTCGAAGCGGGTGAACTCTTTGCGGAAGGTAAGTGGGATGTCGCCCGTTGGGCCGTTGCGCTGCTTGGCGATGATGAGGTCGGCTTTGCCTTCGGTCTCGTCTTTCTCTTCCTCGGTGTCGGCGTAATATTCCTGCCTAACGAGAAGCCCAACGACGTCGGCGTCCTGCTCGATGCTGCCGGATTCGCGCAGGTCGCTCAGGCGCGGCCGGCCTTTGCTGTCGCCGGTCCGGTTCTCCGGGTTTCGATTGAGCTGGGCGGCGACGATGATCGGGATTTTCAGTTCCTTGGCCAGGCCTTTGATGCCGGCGGAGATTTCCGAGATTTCGATCTGGCGGTTTTCCTGCCCGCGCCGCGAAGTGGAACGGAGCAATTGCAGGTAGTCGATGACAATCAGCTCGATGTCGTGCTGGGCTTTGAGGCGCCGCGCCTTGGCGCGCAGTTCCAGAATGTTGAGGCCCGGGCTGTCATCGATGAAGAATCTGGCTTCGGCCAGTTTCGAGGCGGCAGCGGTGAGCTTCGGGAAATCGCGATCGGCCAGGAAGGTGCCGTCGCGCACCTTTTGTGAATTCACTCCGGCACGGGAACAGAGGAGGCGCTGGACCAATTGCTGGGCACTCATCTCCAGGCTAAAGACGGCGACGGCCCGGTTTTCGTTTACCGCCACGTGCTCGGCGATGTTCATGGCCAGCGCGGTTTTGCCCATGCTGGGTCGGGCGGCGATGACGATCATTTCTGACGGATGCAGACCGCTGGTGAGGCGGTCGAGATCTTTGAAGCCGGTGGCGAGGCCGGTGATGCCGCCGTGCTGTTGATAGAGTTTTTCGATCGCTTCGATCGCGTCCATGACCTGGTCTTTCATGGAAAGCGCCGTGTCCTTGAAGCGATCTTCGCCGACCGCGTAGATTTTTTGTTCCACCTCGTCGAGCAGGTTGTCGACTTGGTCCTGCTCCTCGTAGGAACGCCGCGCGCCCTCGGTGCAGGCGCTGATGATCTCGCGCAAAATGTATTTGTCGCGCACGATCTCGAGGTAGTAGCCGACGTTGGCCGCCGTCGGGACAAACGTGAACAGGCTGGTCACGAAAGGCGCGCCGCCAATTGTGTCGAGCAGGTTTCGGTCGCGCAGGATCTGGGTGAAGGTGATCAAGTCGATGCCTTGTCCGGCGTTCCAGAGATCGACCAGGACGGTGTAGACGGTCTGGTGGGCGGGGATGTAGAAATAGTTCTCGTTGATCTTCTCGACCACTTCCGCGATCGCGTCGCGGGGCGAGATGAGCATGGAGCCGAGCACGCCCTGTTCGGCTTCCACGCTGTGGGGGAGGGCGCGGTGAATATCTACGGGAGAACCTTGGGATAACTCGCTATTTGTGCGGCCGCCATTCCGCACTGCCGAGCCTCGGCCAGCGCCATTTGGTGCTGTCTTGCGAGGCCCCCCGGGTTCATTCCCTTGGGGACTTCTCGGCATTATTTACTTGGTGGTGCGTTTGCGCGGAGCGCGGGTCTTATCAGCTGATTCTTCGGCCGCTGTTTCCGGTTTCGGTTCCCCGGAGGATTTGACGTCGAACTTGAAAACGGCTTTGACATCCGGGTGCAGCTTGAGCGGCACTTCGTGCTCGCCGGTGGTCTTGATCGGATGCTCCAGGACGAGCAGGTGGCGATCGATGTCGCGACCGATTTCGTTTTTGAGGCGTTCCGCGAGGTCATTGGCGGTGATAGAGCCGAAGGCCTTGCCGGTCTCGCCGGTTTGCAGAGTGAAAGTGACCTTGAGTTTGCCGATTCGGCGGGCCAAATCTTCGGCCTCGTTCAATTCGCGCGCTTCGCGCTCGGCCCGTTTCCCTTTCAAGGCATCGAGCTGTCGCATGGCGCGGGGTGTGACCTCGTAGGCTTTGCCCGTCGGCAGGAGGAAATTGCGAGCGTAACCGCGGCGGACTTTCACGACATCCGCCTCGGCGCCAAGGCCGGGGACGTTTTCGGTGAGGATAATTTGAGTGGAAGGCATGAGAATTAGGCGTCGTAGTTGGCGCGAATCATCCGCCCGAAAGAGGGTGACGCGGGTGCGAGTATAAAACGTGACCGGCCTATGTCAACGGGGGACCCGTTTTTCCTCCGAGCGAAAGCGGCGGTTCGACGCGCGAATTATCTCATTGAAGGTCATAGACTTCGACCAACCCTAGCCCCGTTTCGCCGTTCGCCCCGCTAACGATTGCGGTATAGGCCCCGGCGGGCAAATGGAGAATGATGGAAGATTCAAGGGGATCTGTCGGCGCAAGTCCGATGCTGCTGATATCGTTGGCATAGAGGCCATCCTGCCAGTCGTTGTTTGAGGCGAGCGCCGCGCCGTTACTATCGTAAACCGTAAGTGTCGGGTCAGCCAAAGGATTGGCCACGCCAGAGCCCGAGAGAGAAGGGCCAATGGCGCGAACGATAACGGTGGTCTTTTCCACATCGCCCAGGATAAAACCAGGAATTAGCACATTATCACCGGTCCCGACATTGCCACGGGTGCTAATGTTAGCCAGCTTGGCATCGGCTTCCGGCGAAAGATCGTAAACCTCCACCAAGGCAATGCCTACATCCGCGCCTTTACCGGTTCCCACCACGGTGTAGGCACCGGGGGCAAGAGTCTGGATCGTGGCCGCCTCAGAGGGGTCGTTCGGGGCCAGCCCGTTGGCGGTAAGCTCGGCAGCACCAGCATCGTCCTGCCAATTGTCATTGGTCGCGATGACCGCCCCAGTAGAATCATGTAAAGTTATGACGGGATCGGCCAAATTCTTTGTTAGGTAGGAGATGTTGAGTGAAGGCCCCAGGAGGCGCAGCGCTACTTTCTTTGAGTCAGATCCCGAGACGATGAACCCGCCAATCAGCGCGTCATCTCCGGGGCCAACATTGCCACGGGTGGAAATATTGAGCGGCCGGGCGGTAATGATTGGGTAGGCAGTGTTCTCAAGGTGAATTGGCAGTGCATTGTAGGCAGTGTCACAAAAATTGGTCGGATATTGGTAATAGAAGGCGGTCTCACCAGCGGCATTCAGACCGAGAAGCTGCGCATAAGGCGGCATGGCAGTGAATCCACCCACAAATGCGTAATCGATCAGGTAGTTCAGTGGCGCGTCTTCATAGATACTGCTGCAGATAGGGCTATAGACTGTCTGATTCTGCTCGTAGTTCCACACTTCCGCCGCTGTGCCTGGGTTGCCGCCGACAATTGGATCAGTCAAATTCAACTGATACTTGCGCGGGCTGGAATAAGTGCGATTGACTCCCGGCGGCTGGTGGAACGTGCCGAAGAAACCGTTGTCGAACAGCAACAGGTGCTGGTCGTAGGTGATGGAGGTAGAGTGCGGGCCAATTGGAGGCAGGCTGCCCGGGGTCATGTAAATCGCATACTGAGCCAGGGAAGGAAATGTAAACCACTTCTTGGTCTGATCTCCGAGGATCCACTTGATCGCACCCGTCTCGTAGTCGAGGCAGATGACGAAGTTTTCACGGCTGGAAACAATCAGGGCGTCGTCGGCGCGGTTGTAGGTCACGGCGTTGCTATGGAACCAATCCTGCGGCGTCGGATAGACAAACTCGCTCGGGTCATCTCCACCCGCGACCATCGCCGCGCTGATGATATCGGCAAGGTTCCACGTCTTAAGCACCGTGCCCGCGGTGTCGATTTCCATTACCACTGATTCGTAATATTCCACCGTATCCGCTTCCAGGAGCAGGCCGACCTTGCCCGGATCGATGTTATGGTGAAAAGCGGTCACGCCGATGCTGCTGTAATCGCCCAGCAGGGTGACGGTCCCGTCCAGATCCACCCGGGACAAGGTGCTGCCATCCGCCACAAACGCCGCGCTCTCAAAAAAACCGGAGCTGGCCGTGAGTGCGTTAGGGATGCCCATGGTGCTCACCCAGCGCAGCTCTCCATCGGTATCGAGAATGACCGGTGAGAAATCTCCACAACCAGACCTGACAAAGATATAATCGTAACTCAAGCTTTCGCTGGCGGTTCTCGCCTGCAGAACCGTAGGGCTTTTGTAACCGCACCCCTGGTCGTCAAAGGCAGTAGTGGTGATTGTCGTGGTATCCGTCTTGGACGAGCCATCGAGAAAGTGGTAGGTGAGTGTAATGGCGTTGACGTAATCGTCGTAGAGGCCGTAAACGGGCACAAAAATGTCGGTGCTTGGCGGGACCAGATAACCGCGGCTGACCAGGTAATCCTGGGCATAGGTGCCGGACAGTGGCAGGGCGACGGTGCCGGGCTTGGGCGCAATCGTGAACTGTATGCTCTTGATTACACTCGTATCGCTCGCCGTGAGCGTCAGTTGACTAATAAAAGGAGTCGGGCCCGCGTTTTGACCGGTAATTGTAATGGTGGTGTCATCTGCCTGGGTGGCAAATGCGCCCCGGGCGAGAAGAGACATGAGACCGACAACGGTGAATAAGAAACGTGATTTCATAAGCCTTTTGTATTTTCGGGGACACTTTTCTTGGACGATCCGCACCATGACAGAAGAGCAGAGGAACTCAAAGAAAAAATGCAAACTCCGGAAGAGAACCAGCTGAAACGGACAATTTGGCAGGGCGCAAGCATCAGCCGCTTGGCGCGCCAGAAAACCGCGGCTCCCGTTGAATCCATCACATCGCGCAGCACGGATCTGCCCAATCGGGAGTTTAGTCGGCTGTTGCCTGGAGGTCGTAAAATTCCACCAGGCCGATGCCGGTGTCAGCGCCACTGCTCGAGCTGACGATGGTGGTGTAGGCACCGGCCGGCAGCTGAAGCATTGTGGCGGATTCAGCGTCGTCGCTCGGTGCGAAGCCGTTCTGTTCGATGTCGCTGGCGCTTAGGTCATCCTGCCAGTTGTCGTTCGTCGCGATCGAAGTGCCGTTAGCGTCGAAGACCTCCAGGCTCGGATCTGCCAGCGGAGCGGCGATTCCGGTCGCCGCAAGCGAAGGCCCGATGGCGCGCAGGACGACGGTTGTGCTATC
>JACCZO010000449.1 GCA_013695925.1 Chthoniobacterales bacterium | reverse complement strand
AGGAAGCGCCCGAGGACGAGACGGCCGACGAGATTACCTAACGATTCAGCTGGGCGAGAATCTCCGGGTCGCGCACGTCGGCCCAATCGCCGCTGAGCTCGAGCGCCTGCACTTTTTTGCCCGATTGGGCGAGAGCGCGGATGGCATCGGTGAGCTCAAACTCGCCCCGGGGCGAGCGCTCGAGCCGGGCGGTGAAATCGAAAACGCTCGGGCGAAAGGCGTAGATCCCGGCGTTATACCACGGGCTGGTCGCCTCGCCAGGTTGGGGCTTTTCGCGCAGGTCGATGAGCTCGAAATGCTCGTTAACGAAAACAGCGCCGCCTTTGCTTACATCTTCACTCTGCTTGACCGTGACGATCGCCTCGGTGCCATTTTCCAGACTCGTTAGGCGCGAGTAATTCGAGGGCTCGACGATGATATCGCCGTAGCTCAGGACGAACGGGTCTTCTCCGGCAAAGTCGCGCGCCAGCTCCACCACTCTGCCTGTGCCATCCTGCACGACCTGGGTGGCGTATTCGATCGCCACGCCGAGGCTCGCGCCGTCGCGGAACGTTTGCCTAACGACTTCGGCGCGCCAGCCGACGATGATGAAGAGCCGGTTCACGCCCGCGCCGCGCAGGCCCTCGATGATGTGCTGGAGAATCGGTTTGCCCCGGACCGCAATCATCGGCTTGGGAAGGTCATTCGTGAGGTCGCGCATGCGGGTGCCGCGGCCGGCGGCGAGCAGGACGGCTTTGGTGATGGGGATGCTCACTGGTGCGCGTGCTCCTCGGGGGCGTGCACCTCGTGTTCGGTCGGGCAATCTTCGCCGACGCAAAGCTCGAACTGGATCGTGGTGTGTTCGATCCCGAAACGCTCGTGCAATTCGTGCGCGATCGTCTTGAGGAGTTTGTCGTCGAGCTGCGGCTCCTGTTTCACGACATGCGCGGTGCAGGCCGTCTCGGTCGTGCTCAAGCCCCAGACGTGGAGATGATGAATAGCCGCGACGCCGGGAAGTTGCTCGAGGAATTCCTTCACCGCTCCGGGATCGATCCCGCGCGGGACGGCGTCGAGCACGAGGTTGATCGAGTCGCGCAACAGGCCCCAGGTGCCAATGAGAATGATGACGACAATGACGAGACTGCTGATCGGATCGATCAGCGCCCAGCCCGTCTGCAGAATAACCACGCCCGCGACGGCTACGCCGGCCGAGACCCCCGCGTCCGCCGTCATGTGAAGGAATGCGCCACGGATGTTGAGATCGCCTTTCCGGCCGCGGGCAAACATCCAGGCGGTAATGCCGTTGATGACCACGCCGGCGGCGGCGACCCAGATCATGGTCTGACCGAGGACCGGCTCCGGTTGACGAATGCGCCGGATCGCTTCCCAGGCGATGGCTCCAATGCTCACGAGAAGCAGGATGGCGTTAAAGAGTGCCGCGAGGACGGAGGTGCGGCGGAGGCCGTAGGTGAAACGCTCGGTCGGGCTGCGCCGGGCGAGATTGCTCGCGGCCCAGGCCAGGAGCAGGCCCATGACGTCGCTCAGGTTGTGACCCGCATCGGCGAGGAGCGAGAGGGAATGGCTGAAGAGACCGAAAACGACTTCGGCGATGATGAAGCCGGTGTTGAGCACGACGCCGATGGCAAAGGCGCGGCCAAAATCGGTTTCGTGGTTGTGGCTATGACTCATCGCAAATACTGGCGGCTGTCGCTGGATGATCGCACGAAGCAGACAAAGGTCACAAAGTCCATTTCGAAGATCATCCTCGCGGCGGCGGGCGAGGGAACGCGCGCGCTCGCCTCTACGTCACCCGCGGTGACGAAACTTTCCCGACCGTTCGTTAGGCTAGCGCGGCGGACTCGCGGTCGGAATGGCCGGCGGCTTCGATTCGTTAGGCAGAATCGGAATGGTCGGTGTCGGGGACGCCACGGCGGCGGGGGCCGGTGCAGGCTTGGCTGCTTCCGCGACAGTCAGCGCGGGCAGGTCGGCCTGTTTGATCAAGCCGTTCACTTTCGGCACCTCTTCACTCTTGATCTGAGCCCAGGCTTTCAACTGTTCCTCAAGCCGGCCATCCAGCATCTTAAACACTTCAAGCTGAGGCTCGGTCGGCGCGGCGTCCGCTTCAATCACCTTGCTGAAGGTGTAAAACTCTTCATTCAACTGGTTCGGGTAAACGAGATTTCCTTCCGAGCTCTTCATGTTGACCTGGAGCAGCTTCTCCTCCACGGCCGACATTTTCTTTTCCATCTCGTCGGCGGCGTCGAGCGCGGGTTTGAGGCGCGTCTCCTCCGCGGCATGTTTGCGGAACGAATCGAGCTGCGACTTGGTTTCGCGGATTTCGTTGATCGCCTGGTGCAACTGCGAGAAGCGCTCGTTCACCTTCAGGGAGAGCTCAAATGATTTCCGAATTCCTTCCTCGGCGCCTTGCAGGCGTGGATCCATAGCGAGCTGGAGCGGTGCGGTTTCGCTTTTGCCGTTAGTCGTTAGGCGGACCTGATAAGCGCCGGGTAAAGCGAGTGTCCCGCGCGGGCCGCTTCCATAATAGAACGTGCCGGGCGTCAGCACGGGGTGCTCGTAGCGCAGGTCCCAGGCGAAACGATTCATCCCTTCTTTAGCGGGAATGGTTTTCGGTGCTTCCACTTGGTCGGGCCACTCGGGCGGCTGCTCTTCTTCCTTCTTCTCCTCGCTCGAGAGGTGCCGGATGATTTTGCCCTGCGCGTCGAGAATCTCCAGCGTCACTTCGCCCTGCGGCGCGTCCTTGAAATAATAGTTGATGATTGCGCCAGAAGGCGGGTTCGTCCCGACTGGCTGCCGGGAATCGATTTCCTCCGGGTAATGGAGACGGTAGGCGGTCTGCGGCGCGTAGAGTTTCATCTCCGCCTGTGCGACCTGGTCGGTGACCTGGCGGAGCGGCGTGACGTCGTCGAGCACCCAGAAGGAGCGGCCGTGCGTCGCGACGACGAGATCGTCATCTTTCACCACCAGATCGTGAATTGGCGAGGTAGGCAGGTTCAACTGCAGCGGCTGCCAATGCCCGCCGTCGTCGAATGAAACATAAACGCCCAGTTCGGTGCCCGCGTAGAGAAGACCCCGCCGCTTCGGATCTTCCCGCACCGCGCGCACATAGGCGCCTTCCGGAATCCCGTTCGCGATTGCGGTCCAGTTCCGGCCAGTGTCGTTAGTCCTGAAGATATAGGGCTTGAAATCATCGAGGCGATGGCGATCGACCGCGACGTAGGCGATGGCGGCATCGAAATGCGAGGGATCGATCAGGCTGACGTGACTCCACTCCGGCATGTTCGGCGTGACCCGCTGCCAGGTCGCGCCGTCGTCGGTCGTGACGTGGAGCAGGCCGTCGTCCGTCCCGGCCCAAAGCAATCCCTTTTTCACCGGCGATTCCGCGAGCGCGAAGATGGTGTCGTAATACTCGACGCTCGTGATGTCGTTCTGGATCGGGCCGCCGCTCGGCTTTTGTTTGCTCTTGTCGTTGCGGGTGAGGTCTTCGCTGATCGCCGTCCAGCTATGTCCCTGGTCGGTCGATCTGAAAACCGCTTCTCCGGCGGTGTAGATCGTGTCGGGGTTATGGGGCGAGAGGAACAACGGCGAGATCCATTGGAAGCGGTGCTTCAGGTCTTCCGCACCGTGGCCGGAGTTATCGAGCGGCCAGACGCTTACGTCCTGGTATAGCTCCTTGGATTTGTCGTAGCGGGTAATGAACCCCTCGTTGTTTGAATAAATGATGTGCCAATCGCGCGGATCCGGCACAACGAAACCGCATTCGCCGCCACCGGCCTGGAACCAATCTTCGCGCCCGATTACCCCACTCTCGCCCCGGCTCGCAATTCCGACGTTCGAGTTGTCCTGCTGCGCGCCGTAGATGTGATATGGAAACGCGTTGTCGACCGCGACGTGGTAGAACTGCGCGGTCGGCTGATTATTCAAAGTCGACCAGGTCTCGCCACCATCGATCGAGACACTGCCGCCGCCATCGTTCGCGTTCCCGATCCGATTCGGATTCTTCGGATCAATCCAGAGCCCGTGGTGATCGCCGTGACGCGCCGGGAGGAGTTTGAAAGTCTTGCCGCCATCGACCGAGCGGAAGAGGCCGGTGTTCAAGACATAGAGCGTATCGACCGCGCGCGGGTCGGCGTAGACTTTACTGAAATACCAGGCCCGCTGCCGGAAGCGAAGGTCGTCGTTGATTTTCTCCCAGGTATCGCCGCCGTCTTCCGAGCGAAAGATACCGCCTTCCTTCGCCTCGATGATGGCATAGATGCGATCGGAATCCGCGCCCGAAACGGTCACCCCGATCCGGCCAAGAATGCTTTCCGGCAGTCCGTGCCCCTTTAATTCCTGCCAGGTCGTGCCGCCATCGGTCGAGCGGTAGAGTCCGCTACCCTCGCCGCCGCTGGAGAGAAACCACGGCTGCCGGCGCACTTGCCAAAGCGCGGCGAAAAGCGTGCTTGGATTATGCGGATCGAAGACGACGTCGATCGCGCCGGTGTCTTCGTCTTTGAACAAAACTTTCGTCCAGCTCTTGCCGCCATCGGTCGTGCGGAAAATGCCGCGCTCGGCGTTGGGCCCGTAGGCATGGCCGACCGCGGCGACGAAAACGATGTCGGGATTATCCGGATGAACGATGAGCGCGCCGATGTGGCGGGTGTCTTTCAAGCCGACGTTGCGCCAGTTGCGGCCGCCATCGACCGATTTATAAACGCCGTCGCCGTAGGTGATGTTGCCGCGCAACGCCGACTCTCCGGCTCCGGCGTAGATCGTGTTGTGATCGTTCGGCGCGACCGCGATGGCACCGATCGATGAAGTGGTGCGCTGCTTGTCGAAGATCGGCTTCCAATTCGCGCCGCCATCGGTCGTTTTCCAAACACCACCGGCGACACCGCCGAAGTAATATGTGTTCGGTTCATCTGGCACGCCCTCGATCGCGATCGCGCGGCCACCGCGGAAGGGCCCGACCTCGCGCCAATTCATGCCGCTCCAGAGTTTCTCGTCGAACTGGGTCTTCTTTGCGCTCTGCGTCTCCGTCGCCCGGGCCGGCGAGGGCGCCGGGCTGGTGTTGGAGAACACGGCCGTCTCCGGCGCCGCCTCGGATTTCTTTGGTTTCGGCCCGGGCGACTGCGACTCAGCCGCAGTCGTTAGGCCAATGAGGAGGCTGGCAGCGAGCAGACCGGAGAGCAGCACGCGCGCGGCGTGCCGAGAAGATGGGAGCATTGGCGTAGTTTGGAACTGTTCCGCATCCCTTCAACCGGAATGATGAAGGGCGGCGGTTTCAGCGCAGGCGGCGGCCGGCGGCCGAGGCCGCGATCAGTTTTTCGAGCCGTCGGCGCCGTGTTTCGGCCTGCTTCGCGCTGGTGACCCACCATCCGATCGTCTTGCGGTAGGAAGGCGGCTGCGCCTGGAAGAATTTCCAGGCCGCCGTGTTCTTCCGGAGCAAGCTGGCGTCGGGCTCGGGCAGGTTTTCACTCCGTTGTTCGTAAGCGTAAATGCCGGATTTGTTTTCGAC
>JACCZO010000430.1 GCA_013695925.1 Chthoniobacterales bacterium | reverse complement strand
ACTGGTATCCGGCCTGGGGCTACCAGCCCTCGGCCCAATACTACGTCTATGACGGCCCGATCTATGCCGGCCGCAGCGCCGAGCGCCTCGATCGAGTCATCGCCAACGTCCAGGCCGCGCTCCAGGCGCAGGGATATTACCGGGGAGAAGTCGACGGACTTCTCGGGCCCCTCACGCGCGAAGCCCTTACCGGCTACCAGTCCGAACACGGCCTTTACACCACCGCCGCGATCGACGAACCCACGCTAAATTCGCTCGGACTGAACTAAGCACCAAACTTCCACCAACGAAAAGCCGCCAGGTCACAGACTTGGCGGCTTTTTCTATTTCAGCGGTGAGCTTTCAGCTTTCAAAGCTTCTTCCTTCACCCTTCATCCTTCCTACTTCCCCGAGTTAAACCTTCCGGAACACCTCCGCAAAATCCAGGGCGCGATCGAGGAATGACCGCGTGTCATCCGGCCACTCGCCCTTTTCAGCTTTCAGTTTTCCGCGTTTCGGCTTTCCTCTGGCATGGCCCAGCCCGATAGCATCGCCCTAGCGGCGCGCGCGCTGTCCCGCGGTCTTGCCTCCATCCTTGTCGGCGGCAACGCCGTGAACCTTCATTCCTATTCGCGCACCACCTTCGACGTCGACCTCTTGGTGCGCGAAGCAGACGTCGATCAGTGGCGTTCTTTCTTCAAAGAGCACGGCTACGAAGTTTCCCATCAGAGCGCGAATTTCGTGCGCCTCCAGTTTGCGGCGGACCCGACCGCAGCCCTGCCCGTGGATTTGATGCTAGCCGACGAACACACCTTCCAACAAATCGAGGCGGAGAGCCGCTCAGCCGACCTTGGGAACAACGTGACGGTTTCAATTCCCAGCCCGCTCCATCTCATCGCGATGAAGTTGCACGCGCTGCGCAATCCGCAACGTCTCGAGAGTGGCGTGGACCTCCAGGATGTGAAACATTTGATCGCAGCCGCAGCGATTGATACCTCGAGCAAAGAATTCATCGACCTCACCGAGCGATATGCCACCGACGCGGTCCGAAAACGACTCTTCCGAGAACTCGGACAAAAACCGGGTGAATGAGCAGGCCCGCGGCCTGCGGTTGCCCGAATTCAGCAGCCTCCCCGCCGCGGCAGGCCTGAGCACGCTACAAGCCTTCCAGTTGAGCGTCCGGCATGCGCTGGCACTTCTGCCGACACACTTTGCGCGACGTCGCGCGGAGCAAATATCACGGGTAAATCCGGAGCGCTTTTCTCTCCCCTAAAACAAAGCTCCCACCCACGGCTGTACCCCGAAAATGTAATCCTCGCGATCTCGCCTACGAAGGCGGGGCCGGACGAAGCCTTAGCTCACCGCCCCGGTCTGCGCGGATGCGTCGACGGCTGATTGCCCAGCCAGCGACTCAACAATTTCCCCGCGAAGCTGATGACTAAAAATCGAAAAATCCATCGAAACATAACAACCTCCTTGCCTGAATTTCTCGCCGCCAACGGGAGCGCGAACGGCTACCTCAGAATCGTCACCCAACGCCCGCCGGACGTATCGGAGTAAACAAGTGATTAGTCGTCGCCCTCCGTAACGCCGCCCTCCTTGGGACGTGGGCGAAAACTGTACGTCCAGCTTTCTCCCCAATTCAGCTGTCAGCTGTCCGCTTTTTTCAACTTCTTCCTTCTGCCTTCTTCCTTCTTACTTCCCTGTCCACGTGGCCCTTGGCGAAGGCGAATCATTGATTATTATTTCACAAATTTTAATTGATCCGTTTTTCCTGATCTGCCAAAAATGCGCCAAACTTAACTGCACACCATGACACGTTCATTATCCCCATCGTGCCGTCCCTTCTTGCCGCGACCCAAAACAGCGCTGCCCCTCGCCGTTCTTCTCTTCGCCATTCTTCTCCAACCCCTCCTCGCTGCGCCGGGCGATGTCGATCCCACTTTCTCCGCCGATGTCACCGACTTCGGTGGCGGCCCCGCCACGATCGAAGCCGTCGCCGTCCAATCCGATGGGAAAATCCTCATCGCCGGAAATTTCTACAACGTCGACGGGGTGGAGAGCATCGGTGTGGCCCGCCTCAATCAGGACGGTTCCCGCGATGCCAGCTTCACCTCGCCCTTATCGACTCCCACGGTCTTCGCCCTCGCCATCACAGCTTCCGGGAAAATTCTCGTCGGGGGTAACTTCTTCCTCGCCAGTCCGACGATTCGGCGATTCCTCGTGGAGCTCAATGACGATGGCAGCGTAAGCGATACTTTCGCCAACCTCGATTCGCCGAATTTCGACACCAGTTCCCATATCGTGCTTTCCATTGTCATCGACTCTGACGGAAAAATCCTCATTGGCGGGAGCTTTTATTTTGTCGCGAACGTGCCGGTAGCGGGCCTCGCCCGGATTTCCGCGGGCAGTCTGGATACCGCTCTCGGCACCGCGGCCGGGCTGCAAAATGACACCACGGGCATTCTCGCCGTGAGAGCGATTGCCCTGCAGACAGACGGCGGGATCGTCATCGGCGGGCAATTCCTCACCAACCAGACCACCCCGCAAACCAAGAACTTCGCCCGCCTCAACGCCAACGGCACGATCGATACCACCTTTGACAATCACGGCACGCCCAACCTCGAGGTCGTCTACGCCCTCGCGATCGAGGAGGACGAGCAGATCCTCGCCGCCGGTAGCTTCGACACCATCGGCGGCGTCATTTCGCCCCGGCTGGCGCGGGTGAATCCCGATGGGTCGATCGATCAAAACCATGTCGCTATCAACATCCAGGCAGTGCCCTTCGCGCTCCGGCTTCAGCCCGGCGGCAAAATCCTTCTCGGCCAAACCTCCGGCGAGATCAACGGCCAGGAACGCAACGGCGTTGCCCGGCTTAACCCGGATTTTTCGCTCGACCCATTCTATCCCAGCCCAGGCGGCGTGAACGGCGAAGTCCATGCCCTCGCCCTGCCGGCGGACGACGAAGTCTTAATCGGGGGCCGCTTTCCCACCGTCGCCGGATTGGCCCGGCCCGCCATCGCCCGCCTTCTCGACGGCCCCGTCGTGGTCACCCCGCCCCAGTTCCTCAACCTCTCCACCCGCCTGCGTGTGCAGACCGGCGACAAAGTCCTCATCGGCGGCTTCATCGTCACCGGCAACACCTCCAAGAAAGTGATCCTGCGCGCCATCGGCCCCTCGCTCGGGCCCTTCGGCGTTACCGACGCGCTCGCCAACCCCGTGCTCGCACTGCACGCCGCCGATGGCAGCCTCATCACCATCAACGACGATTGGAAATCGACCCAGCAGACCGAGATCGAGGCCACCGGGCTCGCCCCGCAGAACGACCTCGAGTCCGCCATCGTCGCCACCCTCGCCCCCGCCGCCTACACCGCCATCGTCAGCGGCCAGAACGCCAGCAGCGGAGTCGGGTTGGTAGAAGTTTACGACCTCGACACCGCGGCCGACGCCGAGCTGGCGAACCTTAGCACCCGCGGTTTCGTCGAGACCGGCGACAATATCATGATCGGCGGCTTCATTCTCGGGAACGGCACCGGCGATTCCGACGTCGTCATTCGCGCCATTGGACCATCCCTCACCCCGTTCGGAGTCGCCGACGCTCTGGCCGACCCGACCCTCGAGATCCGCGACGCCAATGGCGCCCTTCTCGCCACGAACGACAACTGGAAAGATACCCAGCAGAGCGAGATCGCGGCCACGGGGCTTGCACCGTCCGACGACCTGGAGTCCGCCATTCTGCGCCCCTTCGCGCCGGGCGCTTACACCGCGCTCGTCGCCGGGCAAAACGGCGACACCGGCGTCGCCCTGGTAGAACTCTACCGTCTCCCCTGAAGTCCCGACACTTCCCGTTCAATATTCAGCGTTCAGATTTCAGACTTTTCTTCAGCTCCGTAAAACGTAGTATTACCCCCATGACCAAGACCATTTCCAAAGTCGGCAATTCCCAGGGCATCATCTTCGACGCGGCCCTCATGGATCTCGCCCGGGTCAAAGTCGGCGACCAGGTGAACATCACCGTGCACGAAGGCGGCTCCATTGTGATCACGCCCGTCCGGCCATCGATCGATCCGGCCAAGGCGGGCGCGGCCGCGAAAAAGTTGATCCGCAAAAACGCCGCCCTCTTCAAGCGCCTCTCGTGAGCAGGGCGCTTCTCCACCTCACCGCTTCTGGCGTCCGTGCCATTCACGAGCAGGTGCTCACCGCGCATGGCGGCGCGCCTGGCGTGCGCGAGGCTGCGTTACTGGAGTCCGCCGTGGCGGCCCCGCAGGCGACCATGATGGGCAAACCGCTCATCTCAGATCCGATCGAAGTCGCCGCGGCTTACCTCTTCTACCTCTGCCTCAACCACCCGTTCATCGACGGCAACAAGCGCACCGCGCTCGCTGCCTGCCTCGTCTTCCTGGAGGCAAATCGATTGCTCCCGAGCGCGAAACTTCCGGTCGACGAGTGGGAGAGCTTCGTCCTCGACATCGCCGCGAGCCAACTCGACCGCGACCAGACCACCAGGCGTCTGCGTCAGCTCCTAAAGAAACTTCCCCGCAAGAAAAAGTAGCGCCTCCGCTCTCCAGCGGCTCGCCCGTCTTCTACTTTAGCCTTTCTAACTTTCTACTTTCTACTTTTGTCATGCGGCAGATCGTTCACGATCACTCCAGCGGCAAAAACTCCTCCCGCACGATCTTGCCGTCCTTCACCGTGTAAACTCCCGCCTCCGACATCCTGATCCGGTCCTTCGAAGACCTTTCGCCAAACTCCATTTCATAAAGCACGACAAAGCGGTCATGCGCGACATAGGGCCCTGTCACCTTGAGATCATCCACCTGCATCGTCTCGATCCACCACTCCGTCTTGGCGCGCACCGCGTCGATCCCGCGTTTCTCCGGTTGGCCATCCCGCCCGCGCGCCTCCACGCTCACGACATCATCGCCGTAGAGCGTATCGATCGCCTCGCGCCAGGCCTGTTTGCGGACCAGCTCCACCACCTTCTTGCCCACTTCGCTTGTAGTCATACA
>JACCZO010000421.1 GCA_013695925.1 Chthoniobacterales bacterium | reverse complement strand
ACATCGCCGACGCCTGGGTGAAATGCGCCGAGGACGCCATCCAGATCCACGGCGGTTACGGCTACATGACGGAATATGAGGTCGAGCGCGAATTGCGCGACGCCATCGGGGCCAAGCTCTATTCCGGTACGAGCGAAATCCAACGCAACATCATCGCCTCGCTCATCGGCCTGTGACGGAGCCGATCGCAAAAATTCTCGTTCCGTTCAAGAGCGTTCCCGACCCCTACGCGGAGGCGACTCCCGGCGGTTCGGCCTCGACCGCGAAAGCGGTCATCAATCCTTTCGACGAAATCGCGATCGAGGAAGCGCTCCGCATCCGGGAGCGCGGAGAAGCGACCGAAATTGTCGGCCTAACGATCGGCCCGGCGGCGGTCGACGAGCAGGTTCGCGCCGCGCTCGCGATGGGAGTCGATCGCGCGGTTCGGGTTGACGATGCCCGCGCACTTGATCCTTACGCGGTCGCGCGGATTCTTCGCGCCGCGGTCGAGAAAGAAGCGCCGCAGGTCGTGCTCATGGGGAAACAGGCGGTGGACGACGATTCCAACCAGGCCGGGCAAATGCTTGCGGGATTGTTGGGCTGGCCGCAGGCGACCTTCGTTTCGAAAATCGAGCTCCTCGAAAACGGGGCCCGGGCCTGCTGCACGCGTGAGACCGATGGCGGCCTCGAAGTCATCGAGGTCAATCTGCCCGCGATCGTCACGACCGACCTGCGCTTGAATGAACCGCGCTACGTCTCGCTCCCCGGCCTGATGAAAGCGCGCAAGAAACCAATTGAGGTGCTGACCTGCGAACAGCTCGGAGTGCAGGTGGAGCCCCTAACGACGACCCTTTCAATCGCCCGGCCGCCCAAGCGAGCCGCTGGCGCCCGCGTCGAGTCCGTCGAGGAACTGGTCCGCAAACTCAAGGAAGAGGCGAAGGTCATTTGATGACGGCGCGCACTCTCATCCTGGTCGAGCACGATCGCCGCGAAGTGAAGCGGCCTTCGCTCCACGCGATCACGACCGCGCGCGCGCTGGGCGGCGACTACGCCTTGCTCCTCCTCGGCCAGGGATTGGACGAGATGGCGAGTTCGTTAGTTTCGTATGGTGCCGCGGCGGTGCTGGTGGCGGACGACGAAGCCTTGGCGGAACCATTGGCGGATCGTTACGCCGTCGTCATCGCGCAGGCGGCGCAGAAACTCGGAGCGACCACGCTCATCGGCCATTCCTCGACGTTTTGTAAAGACATCCTCCCGCGTGCGGCCGCTCTGCTCGACGCGCCGATGCTCACCGACGTGGTCGCGATCGAGGAAAAGGATGGAGCCACTACCTACCAGCGACCCGTCAGCGCGGGCACCATGCTCGCGACCGTCCAGCTAGCGGGCGAGAAACGAGTCCTCATCATTCGCGCCTCCGCCTTTGCCGCGCCCGCGACCGACGCTGCTTCCAGCCCGATCGAACGCCTTGAAGTCGACGGCTCCTCTTTACCTGGCGGGACCCGCTTTGTTTCCCGCGAGGAACGCGTCTCCGATCGGCCCGACCTGACCGAAGCGCGGGTTGTCATCGGCGGCGGACGTCCGCTCAGGGACAAGGAAAGTTTCGACCGGTTGGTCGGCGGCCTGGCCGATCTTTTGGGCGGAGCGATCGGCGCGACCCGCGCCGCGGTCGATACCGGCCTTGCGCCTAACGACTGCCAGATCGGCCAGACCGGGAAGGTGATTGCGCCCGAGCTTTACATTGCACTCGGCATTTCCGGTGCCATCCAGCATCTTGCCGGGATTAAAGACTCCCGTGTCATTGTCGCGATCAACAAGGATCCCGACGCGCCCATTTTCCAAATGGCGACCTACGGCCTGGTCGGCGACGTCCACCAGGTCGTGCCGCAACTGATCAAGGCGCTGCAGCAGAGCTAAGCCGAAATTCTGCCCATGATCGCGGTCGCCTTGGAAAACGCCACGCGCGAAGTTTTCGGCAATATCACGCCCTGGATGCGGGTGGTGTTCTACGCCCTCATGTTCGGGAGCATTGGCATCCTCGGCTGGCAGGTCCTGGCGCATTGGTTTGCCTGGCGCAAAGGGCGCCCGGGTGGTTTTGAAAAGAATCCGCGCGTCTGGCTCGAGCGACTGACCGTTTACGGGCTGGCGCAAAAACGTGTGCACAAGAAAACGCTCGGCGCGCTTCTGCACCTCCTCCTCTTCAGCGGGTTCGTCGTTCTTACCATCGGCACCACCCTCCTCGGGATCGCCGATTACGGTCCCTATAATTTTCATCACGGCTGGTACTACCTCATTTATG
>JACCZO010000398.1 GCA_013695925.1 Chthoniobacterales bacterium | reverse complement strand
CAAATCCGGTTGTCATCGAGGGACGACCATCGGCGAGAGGGATCGGCCTGCTGCAGCGCGGTGAGTTTTTCGTCGAGCGGGATGTGCCTGTTTTTCCCGAAAGTTTGCATCTCCGGGAAGTGATACGGACGCCCGGGCTCGACCGGACGCTCCCGGCGGGCAGGAATGGCGTGGGCGAGCGCGGAGGGCAGGCGCCGGCCTAACCAATCAGCGCTGGGGCGTGACGGACTCCGCTTTCGCTTCGATCTCCTCCACGCTCGGGTTTGCGCGGCGGATCCAATCCTGAACCCCGTGGATTTCCTGCTGCGCGGCGACGGTGACAGGCTCTTTGGGCAACGCGCGCGCGACCATCTTGCGGTTGATCTTTACCGGCTTGGCGCGCTTGACCGAAAAATCCCAGTGCCAGCCGAAACGGAGCAGCGCAAAATAGAGTGTCTTGGCCTCGATCGGGCCGACTCCGCTGCAGCGCATGGCGTGGTAGAACATCCGGTCCGCCTCTTTCGGCGGACGATTTTGAATCGTGTAAGCAACATCGTGGAGAACGGAAGCGTAACGATATTTCCCCTCGAAAGGGCCGCCCATCAGCGTCCAAAGAGGGCGGGGAATGGAGGCGCCGTCGACCACTGACCCGGCGGGCGCGACCCAGACATATCCGCTTGGATCGGTGTAGCGGAAGTTCTGCATGAGCGTCATGCTGCGGCCGTCGCGGTTCCATTGCGTCACCGGTTCGCCGGAGAAATAACCCCAGGGATGATCTTGCGTCGCGGCGTGGCGCCAGTGGGCCGGCGGCGTGGAGCCGCATCCCGACAAAACACTCGCCGCTAATACGGCGCGAAAAAGTTGGCTCCATCTTCTCATTGGACTCCTGAGAGGATTCACACTTGTCCAACGGGCGCAACTTTTGGAGGGAGGAATTCGCCGTGACGTCCGAGTTTCTGGAACAGGATTCGGTTGGAGGGTTCCGCTGGGAGTTGGCCTTGCCTCCCTTCTTCTCGCGCTCACGATGCCGCCGGGTCGGGTCGCGTGGAGTGGCTGGATCTACTTTTCACTCCCGATTTTACTCCGGCTGCAACGTTGGCTACGACGGCGGAAAGAACTCGCCTAACGAGAAAAGATCGAACGGAAACAGAGCCCTAGGAATTCACGCCCCGGCCGGCATCGGCTCGGGACTGATGACGAGGCTGATAGACGCCGATTTTGCCGCCACCAGGAAGGGTCAAGTGGGTGACCAGGCCGTAGCCCTGGTCCTGCACCGGCTCGCAAGCGATCTGGTGTTTTTCCAGTTCCGCGACCAGCGCGGCAATGTCGTCGCAGATGAAGTAAAACTCCTGGACGTCGTTCTTTTGCGAGGGATGAACCGCGACCTCGGCCGGCGGGAGACCAAAGATGAGCCAACCCTCGCCTGCATCGACGTGCGGCAGCTTCAACACCTCGCGCAGGCAAGCCGGATCGGCCTCCGCATTTGTGCTGTAGACGATGGAGTGCGCGCCCGTAATCATGATTTTCCCCCTAACGAACTCAAAAAGCACGGAAGCCGCCGCGGCGCGAGCGTGAACGCCGGATCAGGCCGGCCGCCAGACAATCACCGGATTAGCGCCCATCGTTTTCGCCGGGCGCCAGCCTTCCGGAGCCGCCTCGACCCGCTCCCAGCCGAGACATTCGATGCGATTCTGCGAGACACCCGGCACGACCAGGTTGGCCCATTCGCCGCGCACTACATGCACCACTTTTTCCGAGGGGATGCCCGGGGCGACGATCTCCGCGATCGCCGGGCGCGCCTCGCCGTTGGCCTTCATCTGGAACGCAAACAAACCGGTTACCTTGCTCACAGAGCAATCCTGTGCCGGTTCGAACGGATCCTGTCAACCGAAGCACGTTTCTCAGCCGGACGCGTTTCTGTCATTTCCACGTATTTAGTCGAATAGACAGCGCTCGCCCCCGTCCCTTTTTCAATGGAAGGCTCCTCCCGATTTGACGCCGCTGCGCTTAACGGTAGCTCCAGCTCGGACACGCCGAAGCGCGTCCCGTGCCAAAACGGTCGTCCGAAACCAAAGACTGCCGCGCTCGAGGAACGCTCGCGTCCGGCTTCCGGCACCCTTTCCCGCACCAAGGCACTCATCTCGGCCGCGATCAAGGTCTGGGAATTGAAGCGCGGAATTCGGGAATAGCGCCCGTTATCTTTTCACCTGCCAGATGGTGATGCCTTCCGGCAGATCGGGAAGCGACATCTTCCCATCCCGATAGAGCTCAAACTCTTCCCTGGAAATCTCGAAGATATTCGCCGTGCTGAGCGCGGCGTTTGGTTCACCACCGGCTTCGGCCACGATCGCGCGCGCCGTCTGCTCGTCGATCGTCGGATCGGTTGTGCTGCTGCCGCCGTCAGTCACCAGGAACCCAAACCCGGTGTCTCCGGCATAGATGTCGCCGATAAAATATCTCAATACCTCGCTGCTCATGCACCCAGAGTAGCCAGCCAAGGCCACTCGGCAAAAGCAAAAAACGACGCCGGCCGTCGCTCCATCGGCGCGCCGCAGGCCTCGCTCGGAAGGTCTTCGGCGCTGTGCTAGGATAGCGCGACCATGAGTCAGCCCGGCTCCCATTCGAGAGAAAGCGATCGTTCGCCGGCGGAAGCGGGTTTGCTTGCGCGGATGGCGATCGCCATGACCGGCTGGACCGAGCGCTGGGTGCCTGACGCTTTCATCTTCGCGCTGCTCGCCACCGTCATCGTGATCGTCGCCGGCGTTCTCTTTACACCTTCCAGCCTCCCGCAGGTCATCGATGCCTGGGGGACAGGTTTCTGGGAACTAATCCCATTCACCCTCCAGATGTCGCTCATCATCATCACCGGCTATGTGCTCGCCACTTCGCAGCCGGTGTGGAGAGTTATCCGCGTCCTCGCCGCCTGGCCCACGAGCCCGCGCCACGCCGTCGCTTTCGTTGCCTTCTTCGCCATGACCAGCTCGTGGTTTAACTGGGGCTTCAGTCTTATCTTCAGCGCCGTGCTCGCGCGCGAGATCGCGCGGCGCGTCGAAGGCGTCGATTACCGCGCGCTCGCCGCCGCCAGCTTTCTCGGCCTCGGCAGCATCTGGGCCCAGGGCTTGAGCGGCTCGGCCGCCCTCCAAATGGCCACGCCCGGCGCGCTCCAGCCGCAGATCCGGGAGATCGTCGCGCACGGCGGCCTTGTCGCCGATGGCATCATCTCCTTTCGCCACACCATCTTTCTCTGGCAAAGTCTTACCTCGGTCGTGATCGAGATTATCGTCGTCACGGCCGTCATGTGGCTGGTCACCCCGCCGGCCGGGCGCGCCCGGACCGCGCGCGACCTCGGCATCGCGCTCGGGAAATCCGAGATTGAGCCGCCGCCGACCGTCGCCAACCCCACTCCCGGCCAATGGCTCGAGCATTCCCCGATCCTGAACTGGCTTATCGTCCTCGTCGGCGGCACCTATCTGGTGCGTTACTTCATGCAGGCCGGCGAACCCTTGAGCGCGATCACTCTCAACATCGTCAACCTGACTTTCCTCCTTCTTGGCTTTCTCCTCCATCAAACCCCGGCGCGTCTCATGCACGCCGTCCAGGGCGCGACGCCCGCGGTTTGGGGCGTGATCCTTCAGTTTCCGTTCTATGCCGGAATCGCCGGCATCATCACCTCCACCCATCTTAGCCAGCAGATTGCACATACATTCGTTAGTCTATCGACCCCGCGCACCTTTCCCGCGATTGTCGCCACTTACTCCGCCGTGCTCGGCGTCTTTGTCCCTTCGGGCGGCTCGAAGTGGGTCGTCGAAGCGCCCTACGTCATGGCCGCCGCCCACGAGCTCAAGGTCCACCTCGGCTGGGTGGTGGCTTCGTACGACCTCGGCGAAGCGCTCGCCAATCTCGTCCAGCCATTCTGGATGCTACCCATCCTTGGCCTCTTCCAGCTCCGCGCCCGGGACGTCATGGGCTACACCTTTATCGTCTTTCTCGTCCTCGTCCCTGTCGTCCTCGTCCTTGTCACCCTTCTCGGCGCAACGCTGAGTTACCCGCTCTAGCGCGAGGGACACAGAGACCGCCCGCGACACGCCGGAGCATCGGCATCTTGCCTGTGGGGCTACCGGGCGTCCCGCCCGGTGTTTTAAAACGGGGAGCGCACAGCTTGCCCGTGGCGGGCGACCTCGCGTGCTAAACGCGCCGGAAAAAAGTGACAGCGGATGAGTCTCAGCCGCGGCGAGAACCAGCTTCCTAATCTGTGCAGGGAGACTGGATACAGTAGCATCTGCGATTGGGAGACCGTTTTCCGGACTCCGTCCGATCGTTGTCGCGTTTCCTGTAAGCAAAAGCGGTCTTCCGTTTATGATGCGGCCTGGCGCCTTCGGCGCAGCGGTTTCGAGTTCCTCTAAACCGATGCGCACGGTCGGCGTCTTGTCCGTTTCACCACGAGGTGATTCGAACGGAGGCCGCGAGGTAGCAGAAGCGAGCGGGACGGCGGCAGCCAACCTGTCCGTCTGCCGAAGGATTACCGTTTAGAAGGCACCGAGGCCCTGATCGAAAAGCGCAACGACGCCGTGCGCGGCCAGCACGGGCAGGCCGCACCGGACGTTAGTCTTTGCTGAAATGGTCTCGGGCTGGCTCGTTAGGCGATCAGGCGGCCTTGGGCAGCTTTGCCTTGAATGGCGCGATGATTTCCTGCGCGGCACGGTTGCCTGATTGGATGCCGCCGTTCATGAAGCCGGAGAAATCAGGGCTGGTGTGTTCGCCGGCGAAGAGGAGTTGCCCGTCCACCTCCGCGGTGCCGGCTGACTCGAGGAGGGTGGTGAATTGGCCGACGAGGGGACAGGTGTAACTGCCCTTCACATATTGATAGACGGGCCAGTTCATGACGGCGCGGTTGCCATCGAACTTATCTTTGATCCCGGGAAAGATGCGGTTGAGCTCTTCTTTGACTTTGTCGATGCGGGCCGGGGCAAAGTTTTTCCCGGTTGAGCCACCCATGAAGTTAGTGAGGACACCGCGCGAACCTTCCTGGCCGCGGCTGGTCTCCCAGGTGGCCTGGAGGGGGAGATCGGTGAAGATGCTGCCATTGCTCGGCCCGGGCAGATGGAGTTCCAGGTTGCGCCACCAGCGCTCGGTGAAGCCGAGCATCAGCTTCACGTTGTAACCATAACCGAGGTGGGCGATCGATCGTTTCTTCGCCGGGCTGATGGGCAGACGATCGACGCCTTCCACCAATCGCAGCATGGTGAAGGGCAGGGTGCAGATGGCGCGCTCGAATTTCAGGGTGCGAGTGCCGTCGTCGGTGGAGAAAGTAAGGGCAATGACTCCGTTGCCGTTGCCCAATTTCACGAGGCGAAAACCGCGATTGATTTTGACTTTGCCGTCGAGTGCTCTCGTTAGGGCGTCGGGCAAGGTGCCGCTGCCGCCCTTGATCCGCTTCGATTCGTCGCTCGAACCGTATAACTTGAAGCCGTCTTTGGTCTCAGGCTCGAGATAGGTAATGAGATTCAGGGCGGACTGCTCGTCGCTGTCGCGCCCGTACTCGATGACATAGGCGACGCGGAGAAGATCGATGACCCATTGGTCGACGCCTTTGCCGGCAGCGGCGAGATACTCGGCCAGACTTAGACGGTCGAAGTGTTCCGCTCTCTCCGGGATGAGCTGCTGATCTTTATCGTAAAGGGTGCCCTGGTCGGCTGCGAGACGGGCGGCAAAAGACTGGAACGCAGGGATGAGTTCTTCGTCGTGGTAATGTTTGCCGCCGAAATAGTAGAGGTCGACTCCTTTGTCGTTTCCTTTTAACTCCTGAATCTCGACGCCCAGCTCGGCGGCGAGCTGGATGAGATCGGCGTGATCGCTGTCGACCAGTTCGCCACCGAGCTCGCAAAACATTCTGTCGGAATTGAAATTGCGTTTGGTGAACATGCGGCCGCCGGTCCGTCCGCTCGCCTCAAAGATCTCACAGGGCACGCAGGCTTTTTGTAGCCGGTAGGCGGCGGTGAGGCCCGCCACGCCCGCGCCCAGAATCGCCACCGAACCGCCGGAGATTCTGGCGCCGGTTTTCTTTTCTCGCGCGAGGTTGGAGCCGGGTATTCCGCCCACGGCGGTGGCGAATCCTGCGGCGCCGAGCAGTCGGACGAAATCGCGCCGCGAGACGCTGCGCGCCGCACGCGTCTCGTAAAAGAGCTGTTCTTTGTCCGGGTGGGAGTTGATCCAGTGCGCCTGCTGCACGGTCTGCATGAGTTTGCGAAAAAGAGGTGTTCTGCCTGAAGCCATGCGGCCGGCATTCTGCGAGATCGCGCCGCGATCAGGCAAACCAATTTTCGCTCGGGGGCGCGGGAGGCACGCGCCTAACGAGTGCGGATAAAACAGAAAACCGGCGTGGAGTGCAGCGGATTTTCACCGCTGCATCCCATCGCCGGCTCTGCCGGGAGGTCAGTGGCGCGGGGGCGCCTGAATGTTATTGGTCGTCGGGCGCGTTCTTGCGCTTTTTCTTTTTCTGCTGGCCCTGCGCCGGTCCGCGGTCTTGGGGCGCGGCCTGGGGCGCTTTCCGAGCCATGGGCGCACGCTGCCGTTGGACGGCCTGTGGTTTGCGTTGAACGTTCCGATTCGGGGCGTTGTTGAGCTGGTTGTTGCTCCCGGCCCTGGTGGTCGGCCTGGCGACGTTCCGCTCTCTGGCCGGCTTGCTCGCCGCTTGCACGGGCCGGGCACGGTCAACGTTCCGGGAGGCGTTCGCATTTGCGTCGGACTTTTGGGCGCGCTTCGGGGCACGATCCGGTTTAGCGGCGTCGGCCTGCTTCACGTTATTATTATTGGCGCGGTCTTCGGCGCGGCCCTGCTTATTGCCGCGAGGCTGATTGTCAGCTCCCGCCTGGTTGTCAGCAGCGGCCTGGTTTTCACCCTTTTTCTGGTTTCGACCGGCTCGGCCATTTTGTGCCGAGGCGTCAGGAGCCACCTTGGTCCGAACAGCGTTGACGGCGTCGGCCTTGGGCTTGCCTTTGTTGTTTTTTGCGTGGAGGGCGGGATTCTCCTTCGCTGCCTCAACGATCGAACGCTGGGTTTTGGTCGGCGCGAGTCGATTAGCTTTCGGGACCGCCTCTTCTTGCTTGGTGGGCTTGGCTTGCACACCGCCCGGGCCGTTGAAGCTGGCGCGGGTCTTGGTGGCCTTGCTGGCGAAGGAATTATCGACGTAGGTATTGTTGATGACGGTCGTGTTCACCCGGGTGACCGCGGTGTTGTAGCGGAAGGTGTTGCCAGCCCAGCGGCCGCCGTAATATCCGTGGCCGACGTAGCCGAAGCCGTAATTGATGCCGCCGTAGTAACCGACGGATGGGCCCCAATAACCGTCGTAAAAGACGTAACGGTTGCCGCTGTAACCCCAGTAGCCGGGAGTCCAGAGGAATCCGATGCGCGGGGCCAGAACCCAGACGCCGGGAACCCAGTAGTACCCGAAATCGGAGTAGGCCCAGTAGCCTGGTGTCCAAATATAACCGGGACCCGGGCAGTATGGCTGCGCATAAATCGGGATGGGTGGTGGCGCGATGCCGACCGCGATGCCGATTGCGGCGGAGGAAGAAGCGATCGGCAGTCCCCCAAAGAGAAGGGCCGCGAGCGCGAAGAGAGAGAGTTTAGTTTTCATAAGTAGCATTGGTGTTTAAACGCAGACGTGATTCCGCCGCAGATTATTCAAACCGCACCCGTGATGGGATTTGTGCAGGTCATCGCGTCCCTTTGTAATCGGATGAGCGGAGAAAAAGGGCGTATGGAGCCGCGCGGCCAACTCCACGGGAGCGTGGAAGTTTTTTTCGCTGGCGTCCCCGGTATTTCGGAGGAGGGTTTCGGCATGATCAAACGCGCACTGCCGGTTGCCGCGGCCATCCTCGGTCTTTGCGTCTCAGTTTGGGCCCAGGAGGGGAAGAACTCAGAGGCGTCGCGCTTCACCCTGGAGCAGGCCAGCCCGAGCACGCTGGTGTCAGGTCGGGCAACGCTGGCGCGACCGGGATCGTTCCCCTCCCTGCACGACGCATGGCACGGCGGCGGTCCGCTCACGCTCGTGGATGGACGGAGTTTTTCGTTCCCGGGGACGTTCGGTTGGGTGGAAGCGACGAGAGCAAATTTTCTGCCCACCTTCTCCACCTCGGAAACGCCGCGCGTGACGGCGCCGCCGTCGTCGACGCTGGCGCGATCGGAGAGCAACGAAAAGCCGGAGCTATTTGCCAAACCTGATTATGTCGGCGGAGAGGTCGGCGTTTTCTTTGGGAAATCGTTCGGCGGCAAATACAGCCACGACGTAGAGGCCGGATATATTCTGGGCCAGATCATCCAGGGGAACACTCAGATCACGGTCGGCGCATCTTACGGGCACGAAAGCGGGAAAGTCCCTCGCATCATCGGGCGTTGAACGGCTGACGGGGGATTGCCGTCGCCTACGGCTTGTCTTTCCCGGGGATCATCGTCGCCTGCCACGCCACCGCCTGCCATTGGCCGTTGCGTTTGAGAAAGGTGCCGGTGTTAAGATATTTGTTGATCGTTTTTTTCCCGTCCTTTTCCGTGGTGCCGACGAGGCGGAAAGCGACGATCGCAGTTTCGCCGTATTGCTGGATGCGGACGTTCTCCGCGGTGAAGACGGTCGTCTCATCGCCTTCTTTCGGTGGCGCCTCGGAGCGCACTTCCTTCATGATCGCGGCCTTGTCTTTGCGCTCGCCTTTGGAGGTCGTGTAAATCAGATCGTCCGCCCAGAAACGCTCGTGAATTGTGGCGTCATTGCGGCCCGCGCCGGCGAGAAACTCGTTCAGGAGTTTGGTCAATACCGGCGCCTCCGGCTCGGTCTCGGCTCGGATTGCGCTGGTGAAGGTGAGAAGTAAAAGAACGGCGAGAATTCGTGTCATCATTTCGGCGATCCTAAGGCCGCTCGCGACATCCCGCTACTTCGCCGCCGCGTCGGGATGCATGGAGTTGGCCAAATCGTGCGCCGGATCGATTTTCCAGCGCGTCGCGACCGCCTGGAGCTCGGGGTTGAGCGGCCAGCGGTCGGGCAGGGGATCGCCGCTGTGTTCGGCGTTTCCACCTTTCAAGGTCATGCAGTTGGCGTTGTCGCCGATCTCCGCCAATTGCGCGTGCTCCTCCTCGCTCAATCGCACTTCCGGTAGCGCTGCGAGCTCCTCGACCTTTGCCTCGATCGACTTCGCCTTTGCACCCGGCTCCTGGATGAGCGTCGGGACGACGCACTGCACTGGCGCGTGCTGCAAATTCCAAATGCAGGCCAGTTGCAGCATCGTTAGGCCATGTTGCTTCGCGCTCGCGCGCATTCGGTCCATCTTCTCCGCACCCGCCTCGACCCAGCCGGCCGGGCGAAAGGTCCGGTGATCGCGCGGCGCGAATTGGTGGCCCGGTTTCACATCATCGTGGAAAAGCCCGCCGTAATCGACCACCCGGGTCAGAATTTTCGTCCCCGTTTTTTCCGCCGCGGGAAAAACCAGCCGTCCCGGCCATGGCTCGAGCGGGTTGAGAATGATCATCGCCCAATCGATCAGCCCTTTGAAGCGCTCCAGGCTAAGAATGAGATCGAGGGTGAATCCATTCGCCGGGCCCGGCGCGATTCCGAGTTGACTCGTTAGGCCAGCGTCTTTCAGCTTCTCCATCCCTTTCCAGACCGCGTCGCTGGTGAAGCCTGTGGCGTCCGGATTATGTAAAAGGAGAAGATCGAACCGATCCGCGCGACAACGCGCGAGCGATTTCTCCGTCGCTTCGCGCAGATAGCTCGCGTAGTCGGCCGGTTTACGCAGGGCCGGGCTGGTGAACCGTGGGAAACCCTTCGAACCCTCGCGTTCTCCCTTGTAAAAATCGTGCCCGACCGCACCGGCCAGGCAATAGCTCTGGCGCGGAATTCCCTCCAGTGCCCGGCCGAGCAAAGCGTCCGCCTCGCCCGCGCCGTAGACATCGGCGGTCAGGAAAGAGCGCACGCCCTTTTCGTAAGCGAGCCGGATGAGAGCGATGAAGCGGTCGTCGTCGATCGGTTCGCCGAAGTGCATGAATCGTCCGCCCGCCCACATCCCAAAAGCTGTTCTTGTCATTTCCATCGCCGGGGAAGGTAAAACGCCCGTGCGCGAACTCCAAGTCAACACGTGTGTGCGCCCGGGGCGGGTGCGGGCCGACCTGCGACAATGCCGGCGCCATACGTCCTGCCATTCTCGCGATTCTCTTTGCCCTGCTTCTGCCGCGCGCTTCCGCCGCGTCTCCCGGATGGCTCTCCGATCGCTTCAATGAATAGGAACCGCTCGGCAGCGAGCCACCGAAAGCCGCACGCGGACGGTTGAGACGCGGCTCGAGCCTCTGGCGAAAATCGCTTTCCGCGGCGCCGCTTCTTCGGCAGTTTAGCGCCTGCCATGAACGACCGTCCGACCGACCTTCTCGCACTCATTACTGAGGCCCGCCAACTGCTGCCGGATAATCGCCACATCTGGTGCTCCGCCTCCGAAACCTTTGACTCCCGTCTGATTCAGCGACGAGGACTTCTGCTCGGCGGCGCGCTCTCTCCGCATTTCCTGCGTGACGCCACGGCGATGTGGTGGGAAGTCCCGTGGGCCGTTCGGCTGCGGCATTGTCGTGTCCTGGTTTGTGATAAAGCCGCGCAAGAACCGCTCGCCGCCTGGCTGCCGCTCCTGGAAAGTGTCGCCGGGGCGGGCGAAGCCTTGCTCGTCGTCACGGAAACCATCGACTCCGAACTCCTCAGCACACTCGTCGTCAATGCATTCAAGGGGACGCTCCCGGTTTGCGTCGTCCATCCGCTCGAGGATCGCTCCGGCAACCCTGCGCCCGGGACGCGATTTGCCACTCCGCCGCCGGGCGCGGATCAACTCCCGCGGATCGACGAAGTCTGGATTCGCCGTACTGCCACGGTCTGTTTTCCGAAAGCAGGCGAGCCGTTGGCGTCCGCCGCCGCGCTGCAAAACTTTGCCGTCATCGAAACCGGCGGAGAGAACCACGAGGATCAATATGACCGGCTGCGCTTTCTCATGCGGGAACTGCAGCAGCCAGCGAATTGATGCGAAGTCGTAACGACCTGACGCGCGCGCTGCGCTAACGTGCTCACACCTGCTTCGTCGCTTCGCCACCGAGGCTGCTCCGCACTGTGATATTCACCGGGTTATTCGGATTACGAAAACTTGCCGGTGTATCTCGTCGCGACCTTTGTCAGGGTAGCAATCAGATTGTCGGTCGAAGTCTAAAGACTTGGAGATTGACATTCGTGCCGTCGGCGCGAGACCTGACAAGTCGCGGCGGTGATCGTGACGTGATCTTTCCTCGATAACGCGGCTTGGACTTCAACATCTTGGAAGTGACCTGTGACCTGGAGCGATTACAGTTCTCCGGCCGAATGTGGTATCTGGATGCAGTCATGCCGCTCGCGCTCAAACTCGGTCTCGTTTACCTGATCTCGGAGATCGTCCTGACGGTGACCCGGCGCTCGCGCAGCCAGACGGGGACGAAACAGGACCGGAGCACGCTGGGTGTGCTCTGGCTGGTGATCATGGCGAGTATCGCGGCGGGAGTTTATGTGGCGCAGTATTTCCCGGCAGCGGCGCTGGCGCATGGGCGCGAGATCGCCTATGCCGGCGTCGCGCTTTTCGTCGCGGGACTGTTTTTGCGCTGGTGGGCGATCATCACGCTCGGGCGCTTCTTTACGGTGGATGTGTCGATCGAGAAGGATCACGAGGTGGTCGAGCGCGGCCCTTTCCGGC
The DNA here is from genome assembly GCA_013695925.1 of Chthoniobacterales bacterium. Lineage (GTDB taxonomy): Bacteria > Verrucomicrobiota > Verrucomicrobiia > Chthoniobacterales > UBA10450 > Palsa-1392. Next base: position 7,216 of record JACCZO010000398.1, on the reverse strand, counting down.
TGGTCCGTCATCCCTCCTACACCGGGGTGCTGCTGGCGTTTGTCGGGTTTGCGCTCACGCTCGGCAACTGGGTGGCTGGGCTCGTCGTGCTGCTGCCGATCGCTCTCGCCTTCAACTACCGGATGAAGGTGGAAGAGGAGGCTTTGTCGGCAGCGCTGGGGTCGCGTTACACCGACTATATGAAACGGACAAAACGGCTGGTACCGTTGGTTTATTGAGGCTCTCGGCCTAGAAGTGATTTGGCTCGCGCGCGAGGAACTTTCCGCGGCCGATCTCGCCGACGAATTTTCCATCGCGCGCGGCGACTTTACCCCGGACGGTGACGACGTGTGGGCGGCCCTCGATTTCCATCCCTTCGAAGGAATTGTAATCGAGATTCATCTGGTGGGTTTCGGCGGAGATTTTGCCGCGGTAATTCGGATCATAGACGACGAGGTCGGCGTCGCTGCCGAGCTGGATGGTGCCTTTGCGCGGGAAGAGGCCGAAGAGTTTGGCGGTGTTAGTGCTGGCGGTGGCGACGAACTGGTGGAGATCGATCCGGCCGCCTTTGACGCCGTGAGTGAAGTAGAGGTTGACCCGGTCTTCGAGCGACGGGATGCCGTTCGGGATCTTGGTAAAGTCGTCGCGGCCCATCGATTTCTTGGTCGTGAAATCGAAGGGCGCGTGGTCGGTCGCGAGGGTCGAGACGAAGCCCTGGCGCAATCCGTTCCAGAGCACTTCCTGGTTTTTCTTGTCGCGCAGCGGCGGCGACATGACGGCTTTCATGCCTTCGAAGTCGGGCTTCTCTGCATCGGTGCGATCAAGGAGGAGATATTGAATCAGGGTCTCGACCCAGACATTGACTCCGCGTTCTGCGCCGCGAGTCGCTTCGCGGAGCGATTCTTCGCAACTCAGATGCACGATGTAGACATGGGCGCCGGTCATTTCGGCAAAAGTCATGAGGTGATGAACCCCTTCGGCTTCCACCACTGGCGGCCGGCTCCAGTAATGCCATTCCGGGCCGGCCTTGCCTTCGGCGACGAGCTTTTGCTGGAGGGCGGCGACGAGCTCGGCGTTCTCGCAGTGCGCGGTCGTGATCACGCCTAACGATTTGGCGAGCGTGAGAGTTTGATAGAGTTGCTCGTCGGTGACCCCGAAGGCGCCCTTGTAAGCGAGAAAGACTTTGAAACTGCTCACTCCGCGCCGGACGATCTCCCTGAAGTCAGCTTCCGCTTCGTCGTCGTAGCGGGTCACGCCCATGTGGAAGGTAAAGTCGCAGGCGCTCGCGCCCTCCGCTTTTCCCAGCCAAAGCTCGAAAGCGTCGAGCGGCTTCTCGGCGCAGCTCGGGCAGACCATTTCGATAAATGTGGTGGTGCCGCCGACCAGCGCAGCCCGGCTCGCCGTCTCGTGCGTGTCTTTGGCAAAGGTGCCCATGAAGGGCAGATAAATATGGACGTGCGGATCGATAAAACCGGGGAAGACATATTTCCCGGTCGCGTCGATCACCTCCGCGTCCTCAGGGGCGGTTAGGTCGGAGCCGATCGCGGTGATCGTTTCGCCTTCACAGAAGATGTCCGCGACATAGCGCTCGGTAGCGATGACGATTTCGCCGTTTTTGATCAGGAGACTCACGGTCCGACGAGTTTCAGGCGAGGGGCGAATTTTTGCGCGAAGGTCAAGTCGGCAGTGGCCAGCGCACTGGCGTGATGCAAGGCATGGGCGGCGATCATGAAATCGGCGATGATTCTGGTTCGTGGACCGCCGCGCTTGCGATAAGCGGCAAAGAGTTGCCCCGCCTCGAAGCAAGCCGCTTCGTGGAGCGGCGAAAAGGCTACGCCAAGCTTCGCCATACTCTCGTGTAAGGCAGTGGAAGTCGGGAAGAGTGGACCCAACTCGGCCCACACGACATCGCAGGCGACGAATCGACTCTCAACGCGGGAACAAGCAAGAATTTGAACCAGGCAGCGCGGCCAGATTCATCATTGAAGATGCAAATCAAGACTGAGCTGTCGATGGCAACCGTCATTTTCCCAATCGGACTCGGCGTCCCCGGGTTTGCGACAGCCACTTTTCGGCAGTCATTCCTTTCATTGCCTTTTTTGCGCAGCCGATTACCGAGCGCGCTTCTTCGGGATCGATGCGCCGATACGCCTTGAGATAAGGAGCACTCTCATCGAATTCAAGTACATGCCCGGGCCGAAGCTGTAGCTTCTCCCGGATCCTTACCGGAATCGTGATTTGTCCCTTACTTGTGATGGTGGTGGTCAGGCGCAAATGTAAGGAGATGTTGTAAGGCCATCAAGTAATGGAATCTATTTTTTCCAGACATCGCCGACGCCTTCGCCAAACCAGCGGCTGCTCACCACTTTTTGCTGGGTGTAGAACTGGACGCCTTCCCTGCCCTGGATGTGGAGGTCGCCATAGAAGGAGTCGTCCCAGCCGGTGAACGGGAACATCGCCATCGTCGCGGGCACGCCGATGTTGATCCCGACCATCCCGGCTTTGACCCGATGCTTAAATTCGCGCGCCGCTTTGCCGGAATTAGTGAAGATGGCGGTGCCGTTGCCGTAGGACGATTTGTTTGCCATCGCGATGGCATGATCGAGATCGTCTATTCGCATGACGTTGAGAACCGGACCGAAGACTTCTTCGCGCGCGATCGTCATCTCGTTTTGCACCTGGTCGACAATCGTGGCGCCCACGTAAAATCCGTTAGGCGCGTCAGCACTGCCGGAGTTGCGGCCGTCGCAGATGATTTTCGCGCCTTCTTTTTCTCCCCTGGCGACCAGGCTCAGGACCCGGTCGCGATGTTGCGCGGTGATAACCGGGCCCATGTCGGGCTGCGCGCTGACATCGGTCGGACCGACTTTAATGGCGCGCGCCGCTTCGACTAACGAGGGTAACAGTTGATCCGCTGCTTTTCCGACCGTGAGCGCGGTCGAGCCCGCCATGCAGCGTTCGCCGGCGCAGCCGAAGGCGGCGGTTGAAAGTGCTTCGACGGTGCGTGGCACGTCGGCATCGGGCATGACGACGATGTAGTTCTTGGCGCCGCCGTTGGCCTGGACTCGCTTGCCGTGACTGGTGCCGGTTTCAAAGATGTATTTCGCCACTGGCGACGAACCGACAAAGGAAATCGCGCGCACCTTGGGATGCTGGAGGAGGGCATCGACGCAGGCCCGGCCGCCATGCACGACGTTAAGGACGCCTTTGGGCAGGCCGGCTTTTTCGAGCAGCTCGATGAGGTAATTCGCGGTCAGCGGAACCTTCTCGCTCGGCTTGAGGACGAAGGTGTTGCCGCAGGCGAGGGCGAGCGGGAACATCCACATCGGCACCATGGCGGGGAAGTTGAATGGGGTAATGCCGACGCACACGCCTAACGGCTGATGCATCGTTTCGCAGTCGACCCCGCGGGCGAGGTTTTCCAGAGTGTCGCCCATCAGGAGCGTCGGGATTCCGCAGGCGTACTCGATGTTTTCGAGGCCGCGATAGGCGCTGCCGCGCGCTTCGGCGAGCGTCTTGCCGTGCTCGCGCGTGACCAGTTGGCAGATGTGATCGAAATTTTCCTCGACCAACTGGCGATAGCGGAAGAACAAACGCGCGCGTTCCACGGGCGGGGTGTCGCGCCAGGCGGGAAAGGCGTCGGCCGCGGCGCTGACCGCGTCGTTCACGATATCGGCGCCGCACATCGGCACCTCCGAGATGACGTCGCCGCGCGACGGGTTATAGACCGGCGAAGTTTCCAGCCCGGAGATTTCTCTCCATTCGCCGCCGATAAAAACGGGACAGGGTTCCAGTGTTTTTGTGACCATAAATTTAAGGATGCGGCGGAAAGGCCGTCGCGTCGCCGGCGGCGAGGCGGGTTTGGTAATCGGCCCAGGCGAGCGGCTCGAGCCCGGTCTCGACGCTGACCATCGTGATGCAACCGTGGACCGGGCAGACTAACGAACAAAGATTGCAGCCGACGCATTCCTCTTCCTTGATTTCCGGAACCGGTTTGCCCGGGATCCGGCCGGGCCCGAGATCATAGGGGGCCGGATCGGCGAGCGCGATTGCCTGATGGGCGCCGTCTTCGCAGGCGATGTAGCACAGGTTGCAGCCGATGCATTTGCCGTAGTCGATTTCGGCGATGCGCTTGTAATTGAGATCAAGCGTTTCCCATTTGCGCACGGTATCGACCGCCCGGCCACGCAGGTCTTCGAGGCTCTTGAAACCTTTCGAATCAAGGTAGTCGCCCAGGCCGTCGATCATGTCTTCGACAATCCGGAAACCGTAATGCATGACCGCGGTACAGACCTGGACGGTGGTGGAACCGAGGGCGACGAACTCGGCCGCGTCGCGCCAGGTGGCGATGCCGCCGATACCGGAAATGGGAAGGCCGACTTCAGGATCGGAGGCGCAGGATTGGAGCATGTTGAGCGCAATCGGTTTCACCGCCGGCCCGCAATAACCGCCATGCGAGCTGAGCCCGCCGACAAACGGCTCGGGCACAAAGGTGTCGAGGTCGACCTGCGTGATGCTGTTGATCGTGTTGATGAGGGAGATCGCGTTGGCGCCGCCGCGTTTGGCAGCGCGGGCGGCGGCGGTGATGTCGGTGATGTTGGGCGTCAGTTTCGCGATCACCGGGATGGTCGCGACTTCCATCACCCACTCGATGATGGTTTGGGCGACGTCCGGATTTTGGCCGACGGCCGAGCCCATCCCACGCTCGCACATGCCGTGAGGACAGCCAAAATTCAGCTCGATCCCGTCCGCGCCGTAATCAGCCGAGCGCTTCACGAAATCGTGCCAGTTCTCGCGCGTGTCGACCATGAGGGAGGCGATGACGGCGTGGTTTGGCCAACGCTTTTTTACCTCGGCGATCTCGCGGAAGTTCGTCTCGGGCGAGCGGTCGCTGATCAGCTCGATGTTATTCAAGCCGACCATGCGCATGTTGCCATAATCGATCGAGGAATAGCGCGAAGAAACGTTGCGGATCGGGTCGCCGATTGTCTTCCAGACGACGCCGCCCCAGCCGGCTTCGAAGGCACGATGCGCCTGGTAGGCAGTGTTGCCCGGCGGCCCGGAAGCGATCCAGAACGGGTTGGGGGACTTGATGCCGGCGAGGTTGGTGGAAAGATCGGCCATTGTCGGGCTACTCCTGGTTTTTTTAAGTGAGCGCGCTCGTGGCGGGCTCGGGATGGGACGCGGGTGAGAGCTGTTCGTATTTTGCTTCCAGCTCCGGCACGCGGATCGGCGCATCGAGACCGGAGCCGAACGGACCGTTCGCGACGCCCCAGCGCGACGGCTGAATCGGTCCCACGACTTCCGCTTCGCCAAACATTTTGTGCATTCCGCGCGCCGCTTTTTTGCCTTCCCCAACGGCGTTGACCACCTCGCGGCCGCCGTTCGCGCAGTCGCCGCCCGTGAAAACGCGCGGAAGGCTCGTCCGGCCGGTCTCGAAGTCGCGCACCATTGTGCCGTTGCGATTCAGCTCCAGCCCGGGGAAAAGTTTCGTTAGCCATTCGCTTTGCTTTTGCTGGCCGACCGCCTTCAAGACCATGTCGAAAGGCTCGGTAAACTCCGAGCCTTCCACCTGCTCGAGGGCGCCGCTGTCGTTGAAACGCGTGCGCGCGAGGCGCAGGCCGGTGACGTGTCCATCCCGACCGAGCACCTCGACCGGGGTGTGGTGGAAGAGGAAAGTTGCGCCGTCGCGTTTGGCCAAATCGTATTCGAACGCGTAGGCCGACATCTGGAGTTCCCCGCGGCGATAAATGACGATGACCTCCTCGGCGCCGAGCCGCCGGGCCTGGGTGGCGGCGTCGATCGCGGTGTTGCCGCAACCGATCACCGCCACCCGTGCGCCAACCGGAATCTGGTGCAGCGGATCGGTATGGATCTGCTCGATAAAAGTAAGCGCATCGATGACCTCGGGCAGGTCTTCGCCCGGGATGCGCAGCCGCTTGCCATCGCCGAGGCCGACCCCGATAAAGATGGCGTCGAAGCGTTCGAGATCTGCGCGCGTGACATCTTCCCCGACCTCCACACCGCAGCGAAATTCCACGCCTAACGACTTCACGAGCGCGACTTCCTCGAGGCTCACCGCCGGTTTCATTTTATAATAGGCGATGCCATAGGTGTTGAGTCCGCCGGCGTTCGGTTTGCGTTCGAAAATCACCACTTCGTGGCCGAGCCGGGCCAGCTCCGCCGCGCAACCCATCCCGGCTGGCCCGCCGCCGATCACAGCGACGCGTTTGCCGGACTTTTTCGCGGCCGGTTTCAGGACCGGGATCCGGTTTTCATAAACATGATCGGTCGCGTAGCGCTGGAGCCGGCCGATTTTGATCGGGTCGCTGTCGCGATCGAGCATGACGCAAGCGCCTTCGCAGAGGACTTCGGTCGGGCACACCCGCGCGCAGCTCGCGCCGAGAATATTGGCCGAGAGAATGGTGCGCGCTGCGCCGGTAACATTACCGGTCATGATTTTTTTGATGAACGCCGGGATATCGATCCCGGTGGGGCAGGCGGTAATGCAGGGCGCGTCGAAGCAAAAGAGGCAGCGGGACGATTCCACGATCGCCTGCTGCTCGCTGTAGCGCGGGGCGATATCTCCCAGGTTGGTGGCGAGCTGGTCGGCGGTTAATTTTGGGCTCAGCGGCATTGATCGGTCAGTCTTTCGGAAACGAATGCGGACGAATTATTTTGAAGCGGGCACCGAGGGAATCATTTTACCCCGGAGCGTGCAAGCCTGCAGACATATTGGTTCCGGCGGGCCGGGAAGGACGGTGGGCGCCGCGGGCGGCGAAATGGCGCAAGGGGCGGCGGTTGACACCCTTGCGTCTCCCGATAGTTTAGGCCGTTAAATAATGGGCGCGGCCACGGCATATTCACCTCAAAAAACGGACGAACTCCGCGGCGATGCCGAACAACTCGCCCACTTCATCATGGAGATGCAGCGCTGCTTCATTCTGCGTCTCTCGAAAGACCTGGCTCCGGGAAATGTCTCCTTCCCGCAGTTCTTCCTCCTCACTTATCTCGATCACAAGGAGGTGCTGACGATGTCAGCCATCGCCCAGAAAATGGGGCACACCACCGCCGCTGCCAGCGGACTCGTCGCGCGGCTGGAAAATCTTGGTTATGTCATGCGTTCCCACGCCTCGGATGACCGGCGCAAAGTGATGGTTTGCATCACTCCGCGCGGGTCGGCGCTCGTTCGGCGCATCCGTGAGGAGATGATTTGCAACCTGATGAAGATGATGGC
>JACCZO010000380.1 GCA_013695925.1 Chthoniobacterales bacterium | reverse complement strand
GAAGAAAAATGAAAGCCGCCCCGCTAATCTGCGAGAACTTGGTTCTCGGCTGGGAGTTGAAACTTTTCTCGCCGGTAGCGTGCAGAAGGTGAGCGAGGATATCGTGATCGATCTCCAATTGGTCGACGCGAGGACGGGAGGGCAGCTTTGGGCACAGAGATATCAGCGGAAACCCAAAAATATTTCTGAGGTCGAAGGAGAGGTCGCGCACCAAGTTGCGGAGGCTCTGAAAGTAAAGCTTACGCCGGACGAGGCGCAGCGCCTCCGCACTGCCGCAACGACCAATCCGCGCGCGCACGATTCATTTCTTCGGGCGCGGGCGTTAAGCGCATATTCCGACGAACAGAGCCACGAGCAACAGATCGCTTTGTTGCGCGAGGCAGTGGCGGAAGATCCACACTATGCCGTCGCGTGGGCAGAGCTGGCCGGGGCCTACGTCCACATCTGCGATGTCTATCGCGCGCCCCGAGAGATTTTGACCCCGGCGCGCGATGCGGCGGAGAAAGCGGTGGCGCTGGACGAAAGCCTGGCGGCGGGACACGTGGTGCGCGCCGGGATCGCGCTTAGTTACGATTGGAATTTCCCCCTCGCCAAGCGCGAGTTCGAAAGAGCGATTGCCCTCGACCCCAATTCAGCTGACGCGCATCGTCTTTACGGTTGGTATCTCGCGCGGGTGGAACGCAATTTCGTTGCGGCGCGTCAGGAGATGGCTAAGGCGCGCACGCTTGATCCGTTTTACACCTGGCCGCTTTGGGCCGAATCGTCCGTTGCGATTGCGCAGGGTGACTATGAGAGCGCGTTGCAGTTGGCCAAACGTGTCATCGAGATCAACCCGCAGTTTCTCTACGACGAAGATCCAATCGCGCATGTCTATGTCGCGATGGAGCGGTGGCAGGATGGCGTGAAACGTTATGAATCGATTCCGCCCGCCAGATTTAACCGCCCCAATTTTGAGCTGGCAATATGTTATGCGCACACAGGACAGATTGCGCGCGCCCGACAAATTCTCGCCGATCTGGAAGCGCTTGCGCAACAACGTTACGTGGATCACACCCACATCGCCGCCATCTATGCAGCACTCGGAGAGAAAGACAAAGCATTCGCCGCGCTCGAGCAGGCTTTGAAGGATCGCTCCGCCAGAGTTTACGCCTCGCGTTTTTATCCGTGGTTGGACCCGCTGAAAGATGACCCGCGCTTTGCTGAGCTCGAAAAAAAGGTCGCCAATTCTCAACTTCCGATGTCCCCAGAATCCCGACCAAGTCTACGCTAACTTTGGCGCGGGGTATCTAGGAGGGAGAACCTAACCTCGCTCGCATCAAATAGTTCTACGCTGGAGCCCTCCCGCGCGGTCGGGGCATGGCATCACACTGCAACACGCAGAGCGTTGTGGCTTCCGTCACTTTCTTTGCAACGGGACGCAAACTTTCGGGAAGGAATGGGTAACCGCCTAAGTCTCTGGAGCGATCCGGGACCAAGGCCAGTCACCAAACCCGAAACAGAAAAGGAAATAAGATCATGAAAAACCGAAACAGTCAGTTTACAAAAGTGCTTCTCATCGCGCTCCTCGCAGGTGTGGCGTTATTCTCCTCGACGGCCGCCACGCAGGCGGCCGAGGCGCCATTCAACGGCAGCGTCTCCGGAACCATCCCCGCCGACCTCGGGCCGCCCGTGCCCGGCTCGGAAGGTTGTGTTTTCAGCTTTATCGCCGAGAACTTCGGGCGCGCGACTTTCCTGCGCGACTTCACCGGGACGGCGAACTTCATCCCTAACCTTTGCGATGGAAGCTACCTCGGAACATTCAACTGGGTCTCGTCCCGCGGAGACTCCATCTCTGGCCTTTTCGTTGGGCAACTCATTCCGACGGATGAAGAGGGAGTGTTCGACAATACCGAGATCGCCATCGTAACCAGCGGCACGGGCCGGTTCGCGAACGCCACCGGCTACTTCACCCTGAGCGGACAAGTAAACTTCGTCACCAGGACCTTCGAACTTCCTTTCGAAGGAACCCTCTCCAAGCCGTAGCGGAAGGGAGCGGGTGCGCCGACCCCCGGGGCACCCGCTCAAAGGGGCGTGACCCAACCTGCCGCGGAGCGCTCACGCGGCCCCAACCGGGCGGTTTTCACCTCGCTCCGTAGGCTTCCTCCTGCGATGAACGCGACGGTCGATCGATCCCGAGATCACTATGAAGAAGCTGCTCGAGCACTACCCTGGGGCGCAACGAGCACTCTTTCGCCGCTATCATATCGGCGGCTGTGCGAGTTGCGGGTTCAGCCCGGACGAAACGCTCGGCGGCGTTTGCGCCCGGAACGAAAATCTCGATGTGGATGAAGTCACCGCACGCATTCTCGCGAG
>JACCZO010000354.1 GCA_013695925.1 Chthoniobacterales bacterium | reverse complement strand
AGCGAGCCGATCTGGCGTTTCACTTCCTTGATGATGTCGCCGAGCCGCAAAAGATTCGCCTCGGTCGCTTCAAGTTTGCGCAGCGCTTCCTTCTTTTGTCCTTTGTATTTCGTGATCCCGGCCGCTTCTTCGAAGACCGCGCGCCGATCTTCCGGACGCGAACTCAGGATCTGATCGATCCGGCCCTGCTCCATCATGGAATAGGCGCTGCGCCCGATCCCGGTGTCGGCGAAGAGCGCCTGGATGTCTTTCAGCCGGCAGACATTTTTGTTGAGCAAATATTCGGAATTCCCATCGCGATAGACTCGCCGGGTGACGCGCACGTCGTGCCAGTCGACCCCAAGCTCCTGCGCGCAATCACTGAAGGTGAGGGAGACCTCGGCGTAACCGACCGGCTTGCGTGAATCGGTCCCGCTGAAAATGACGTCGGCCATTTCGCCGCCACGCAGCGCCTTGGCCGATTGCTCGCCGAGCACCCAGCGAACGGCGTCGAGGACATTGGATTTGCCGCAGCCGTTAGGCCCGACAATGGCGGTGACGCCCTCGTGGAAATTGAAGACGGTTTTGTCGGCGAAAGATTTGAAGCCGAAGAGCTCGAGCGATTGGAGATGCATTATGGAATCTCCGGGGTGCATACAGCCAGCGCCAAAGGCTGACAAGCAAAATAAACGCTATTTGCAGGGGCACGGGCGGAAGCCGGCACAAGATATGGTAGGCGCTGCCGGCTTACCTTTTTCGTTGGCGCACTGCTCGCTGAATCACGAACAGGACCGAAGCGATGACGAGCACGAGTCCGGTGACCCCAAGTTCCTCGCGCGTCGCTTGGGCCAGGATGACCAGGCTGATTGCGATGCCGAGGACGGGAAAGATCCAGGCGCCGGGGAAATGAAACGGCCGGGCGCCGGCAGGCGGGTCGCGCCTCATCAGTTGGATGGCCGCGCCGCAGGAGAGAAAATAGAGTACGAGGACCGCGATGTTGGAAAGGATGGCGAGATGCTGAAAGGTCGAGCTGAGGGACAGGACGGCCGCGATCGCGCAATAACTGAGAATCGCGATGTCCGGGGTGCGGAAACGCGGGTGCACATGAGCAAACGCTTTTGGCAAAAATCGGTCGCGCCCAAAAGCGAAGAGCACGCGCGGCGAGCTCAGAACGTCACTTACGAGAAAGCCAAAGGCGGAAATGCTTGCGCCGGTGAGCATCAGTTTGCGGCCGGGCTCACCGAGAAAATGAGAAGCGGCCTGCGCCAGCGGCGCGGTGGGATACTTCCCCAGAGTGTCCCCGAGAATGCCTTGCGCGACCACTTGAATGAGGAGGTAAAGCACCGTCGTTAGGCCGAGTGCGAGGTAGATCGCGCGCGGCACGGTGCGCGCGGGATCTTTCACTTCGCCGCTCGGCATGAGCGCGACTTCGATTCCGACAAAGGCAAAAAGGAGCAGGAGAATGCCGCGACCGAGCGAAGGCGCTCCCGGCCATTCAATCGTTAGGGCATCGGACCCGCGGACAAAGAAGATCCCCACCGCGATAAAGACGAAGAGCGGGAGGAGCTTGGCGACGGTCACAATCCAGACCGCGCGCGCGCCTGATTGGATGCCGCGAATGTTAACCCAGGCGAGAAGCCCAAAGACAAGCAGGACGACAAGGAAATGCATCACGCCGTGGGCAAAAATCGGCGCCAGCGCCCCGATCGTGTCCGCCACGAGCGCGACGATCCCGGAAGAGGCGAGAATGGCGGTGAGAAAATAAAGCACGCCCGCGATGAACCCGATGTAGCGGCCGAAAGCGGTTTCGACGTAGGCGTAGAGTCCGCCGGTTGCTGAGACGCGACTTCCCGCGATCGCGAAGGAGGTGACGAAAATCACCATGGCCGCGGCGCAGGCCAGAAAAGCCAGCGGTGCGCCCGCGCCCAATTGAGCCGCAACCAGCGCGGGCAGCACAAAGATGCCCGCCCCGACGGTCGAGTTGACGATGTTCGCCGCCAGGCTCGGAACCCCAAGCGCGCGGATGAGTTGACCTTCGACGGCAGGCTCGAGTGGCGTTTTCACGGCTCGCAGGCTGCGCGAGCGAACGACTCGCGGCAAGCCGCTAGTTCACGGGGGCGCTGGTTGCATCCTTTTTCCAAGGCGGAAAGCATTCGCAATTGTCTTGTCAGCGTCGCGATGTCGGAGAGGCCGCGAGGAAACAAGAATCCCATGATAATAACCGTGGTCGCGGTCGTTCTCTTCCTGAGTGCAGGCCTGCCTTCGCTCAAGGCCGGCCAGCCAACGAAAAAGCTGTCTGGAAACTGGAACGTTCCTACTGGGAATATGTGAAGGCGGCCGAACTGAGCGTTACCAAAGTCTCTGGCATCGGCGCCAGCGAAGCGACGCAGAACGTGGTCGTGACGCATTACTGGATCACCGATCTTTGGGTTGACGATAACGGCAAAGGGCAAAGCCGATACGAGCAAAATCACTCCCACCTGGATTAAGACGCCCGGCGCTGGCAGATCATCAGCGGCATGTCCGCCGTGGTGGCGAAGCCGACGAAATAACGTGCGAGACCAACTCGCCGGATCTCGTTAGGCGCGACCCTCGACCGCGCTCGCCTGCCCGATCCCAAGCTTAACGAATCAATGCAGATTTAGGCTTCGACCAAGGCAACACCGGTCCCGTCGTTCGTGCCGCGCACAATCGCGGTGTAACTTCCCGGCGTCAGGGACATCAGCAGGGCGGATTCAAAGTCGTTGGACGGCTGAAGTCCGGTCGCTTCGATCTCAGCCTGTTGCGTCGTTTTCCAATTGTCGTTCGCGACATTGAGCCCGCCGTCGCCATCGCGCAATTCGAACATCGGATCGGCCAGCGGGTTTGGGACCCCAAAATTCTCTAACGAAGGCCCGATGGCGCGGAGCAGCACCGCGCTGCTCGTTTTCTCCTCGGGGCCGACAATGATCCCGCCGATCATGACGTTGTCGCCCGTGCCGACAAAGCCACGGGTGCTGATGTTGGCGAGCTGCGCGACGCCGGGCGGACCGAGATCGTAGGCCTCCACCAAACCGACGCCGGTCCCATCGTTCTGGCCGCGCATGATGGCGGTGTAATTGCCGGGTTCGAGGGTCGCCACGATGGCCGATTCCAGATCGTCTGTCGGGGCAAGACCGGTGGCTTCAATTTCGCTTTGCTGGCTCGATTTCCAGTTGTCGTTCGTTAGCACGACATTCGTTTGGCTGATGCAACTCGAAAACCGGATCGGCCAACGCCCCGGACACCCCCAGCTGCGTGAGCGAGGGTCCGATCGCGCGCAGGATGACCTGCTTGGGCACTGTCCCGGTGACAATAAACCCGCCGATTAGAACGCTGTCGCCCGTGAGGACGCCGAGGCGGGTCGAGATGTTCAGGGCCACGGGGTGAACGGAAGCTGTCAGCGCGCAGCAGGGCGCGAGGCGAACTTCGCCAACATCCGAAAACCCTTCGCCTAACGTTCCGAGGCGCGTGCCGGTGACGGCATCGAAAATCGAAATCTGTGGATCGGGAGTTATTTCCGGGACGAAGAGCTGGGTGTCGTCCCGGCTCAAGCCGAGCGCATTAACGAAATTCGTGACATTGGAGTAGGAGACATTGATCGTTGGGCTCGCACTCTCGCCGAGGAGACCAGTCACTGGGTCCAAACTGAACCCCTCGACGAAATCCGGATCAATCCGGTTGCCGCTGCGCGCGAAGACCTTTTCGCCGGTGCACGAAACCGCGGCCGCATTTCCCAAACGACCAGCCAGATCTACCGCGTCGAGCATTTGCAAACCCGGAATGTTGAAGGAAACCAGCCGCGAAATCGGAGGGGAGGCCGTGAAGAATTCGGTGAGCAGCACCAGACCGACTTTTGAGCCCGGCACGGAGAAGACTTTGCTGAGGAAAACCGCGGCGCTGCCAAGAGGAAGATTCTCGCCTGTGTCCTCCAGCGCGCCGGCGTCGGAAACCGTTAACCGGCGCACCTCGCTGGCCGTCCCGGAAGCATTATCCAGCAAGACCAGAACCGACTGACCATCGTCGCAGGCCGCGACATCGAGTCCGTTCCCGTCGAAAGGGAACGTGTCGACTTCCTCTCCGCTCGTCAGGTCAACGAGCGAGACGGGGGTTGTGCTATCGGTCACGCCCACCACGACCGCGAAGCGGCCATCGCAGGTGGCCGCAGCGGAATCCGCATGGTTGGAGACAGGAATATTGCCCGAGGTGGACGCCGTAACTCTTGCCGTGAGAAGAGTGCCCTCGTGCGAAATGCAGTCGGTGAATTGTGACTGCGTAACAAAATGAAAGCTCCCGTCGTTCCGGGCGTAAAAAACGCTCACTTGGAGGTTGTCATCAGTGTCCCGCAGAAGGGCAAAACCAGTCCGTTGAATCTTTCCACTCTCGTCGGCTGGCGGCCTGAATTCAAAACACCTGCTGCTTACCGGGTTTGTCGAGTCCACCACGCGGATGAACTGGGATTCGCCGTCGGTGTAAATTCCAACGGCATCCTCGCCCCCGGGGAACAAGTTTTGGCCGGAGGCACGCGGGGCCAGCCAGAGCAGGCCGGCGCACAACAGAGTAACGGAGAGAGTTCGCCGAGCTTTCAAAGCAACGATCGTGATCGCGACCGGGGCAATGTAAATATAAAGGACAAACTCGCTGAAGAGCAGCCGTCGTCTCTTGCAGTTGACCTCGAGGAGCGGAAAGAGAATTTCGACCGCCCGCCGGCCAAGTGGTTAGTTGTCGTCGCGCGAACCTGCTCTACTCTTCCGCCTGCGCGATTCGTATCTCGTTCCGCCACCTCGTCATCCAGCGATAAGGTCGTCCTCATGCGGCATGGAAACATCGCGGCGAAGTGATGTCACTGCATCATCTAATGCCGGAGTCAGCCGATGGGCGCGGGGACCTTGTCACGATGCGCGTCCCCCCAACCGAGCGCGCCGGCAAGTCGTTAGTTGTCGTCGGGCGAAGCTGATCTAGTCTTCTTACTCTTGCAAGGGATTGCTCCAGCGCAGACCTCGAAACCGGTCGAAATCCCGGTCGTTGCTGTGCAGCTCCGCCTGCCTTTCCACCGCGAGCGCTGCCAATTGAGCATCGGTGGTGAGATTACCCGCGGTGCCTAACTGGGTCAGGAACTGGAAAAACAAAGAGGCGAATTTTCCTCCCGGATGAATCACTTGAACAACCGGCTGCTCTAGCCATTCCCGCACTCGATCGACTGCTGCGGCCGTCGGCATCGGCCGGGCGAGAACCCTCGGATGCGTCATCAGACGAATGAAACCGCTCATTACGATCCAACTCAGACCCACCGGCTCGGTGCCGTTGAGGCAGCGTTCCCACCAGGCCCGTGCGTCTCGATGGGCCGGGGAGCGCGCGTTGTGCGCATAAACCAAAAGATTGATATCGGGAACGATCATTTCCGGTTCCGGAAGGACGCTCCCTCCAATTCGTCAACCAGTTGGTTTAATCTCGCCGGGTCAACGCCAGGATGAAATGAGGAAGTGTGTGGCCGCACCCGATAACGCTTCTTCCGCGGTGGAGCGGCGAGACGCAATCCGCGTCGCAGCGCATCGTTGACCACTTGTTTGAACGGCCGCTTCGAGGCCGCGACCTCTTGGCGCAGTCGTTCCGCCACCTCCTCGTCCAGCGATAACGTGGTCCTCATGCGGCATCAAAGCATCGCCGCGAAGTGATGTCAACGCATCAGCTAATGCCGGGAGTCGGCTGATGGGAGCGAGGAGCCTTGTCATAATGCGCGTCCCCCCGGCGGAGCGTCCGGCAAGTCGTTAGTTGTCGGCGGGCGAACCTGCTCTACTCTTCGGGATGCGCGATTCTTACCTGCAGGAATTCTTCACCTTTCTTCGCTTCCCCAGCATCTCGACCGACGACGCCTACAAGGAAAATCTCGGCGAATGCGCGCATTGGCTGGTCGAAAAACTCAAGGGCATCGGGCTCGAAACGCAGCTCGTTTCCACCCCGGGACATCCGATTGTTTGGGCGAAAAACAAACACCAACCGGGCCGCAAAACCGTCATGCTCTACGGGCACTACGACGTGCAACCGCCTGATCCGCTCGAACTTTGGGATTCGCCGCCTTTCGATCCGGTTTTGAAAAACGGTTACGTCTATGCGCGCGGCGCCACGGATAACAAGGGGCAGATCTTCGCGCATATTCTCGGGATTCAGGAGATGCTCGAAGAAAACGGCGACCTGCCGGTTAACCT
Organism: Chthoniobacterales bacterium; assembly: GCA_013695925.1. Taxonomy (GTDB): domain Bacteria; phylum Verrucomicrobiota; class Verrucomicrobiia; order Chthoniobacterales; family UBA10450; genus Palsa-1392. The sequence continues at coordinate 867 of JACCZO010000354.1, read as the reverse complement.
CCATCTGATCGTTGAGGGCGAAGAGGAAGTCGGGAGCGACAATCTTCCCAATTTCCTCAAGGAACATCGCGCCGAACTACAGTGCGAGGTCGCCGTCGTCTCCGACACGGGAATGATCGCGAAAGGCGTCCCGACCTTGAGCTACGGGCTGCGCGGCGTGACCGCCTGCGAGGTGAGAATTACCGGTTCGAAGATGGATTTGCACTCCGGCGTTTTTGGCGGCGCGGTCGCGAATTCCGTCACCGCGCTCGCCCGCCTGCTCGCGACTTTGCACGACGAAAACGGGCACATCGCGGTCGAAGGATTCTACGACGACGTGAAACCGCTGGAGGATTGGGAGCGCGAGGCGTGGCGCAAACTGCCGATCGATGGCGACAAGGAAATCCTGGATGAAACCGGTTCGCCGGCGCTGTTCGGCGAGGAGGGATTTAGCACGCTCGAGCGCCTCTGGGCGCGGCCGACGGCGGAGATCAACGGCATCGGCGGCGGTTACCAAGGGAAGGGGACCAAGACGGTGATCGCGAGTCACGCCATGGCGAAGCTCACCTTCCGCCTCGTCCCGAACCAGGATGGCGCGAAAATTTTGCAGCGGGTCCGCCAGCACTTGGAAAAACATCTTCCCCCCGGCGTGACGATGGAGATCATCGATGGGCACAGCGGCCCCTGGTATCTGACCGATCCGCATTCGGCGGTCGGCGAAGCGGCGCAGCGGGCGCTGAAGGAAGCGTTCAAGGAAGACATCGCGCTCATTCGCGAAGGCGGGAGCATCCCGATCGTCTCGCAATTCCGCGAAATTCTCGGGGTCGAGACGCTCCTGCTCGGGCTGGCCCTGGCCGATTGCCGAGCCCATTCGCCTAACGAAAACTT
>JACCZO010000340.1 GCA_013695925.1 Chthoniobacterales bacterium | reverse complement strand
GAGCGAAGCGTCTACATGCCCGCTACGCGGGCTTGCTCTTCGGCCGGCCGATCGAGGTGTAATCGAAGCCGAGCTTTCGCATCGTTTCCGGATCGTAGAGATTGCGCCCGTCGAAGACGAGCGGGGTGTGCATCTTCTCTCGCACCATCGCGAGATCGACGTTGGCAAACTCCGCCCATTCCGTCGCGATGATGAGCGCTTCCGCCCCCTCGACCGCGTCCAGCGCTGTTTCCGTGAAGTGCGCGCCGGCGATCGATTTCACTTCGCGCGCTTTTTCCATTCCCTTTGGATCATAGGCCGTGACCTGCGCGCCTTCCCGCAGCATCTCGGCCACCAATTCGATCGCGACGGAGGAACGAATGTCGTCCGTATCAGGCTTGAAGGTCAGGCCCCAGACCGCGATTTTCTTGTCTCGCAAAACCCAGAGCGCGCTCCGCACCGCCTTGAGAAAGCGGTCCTTTTGCGAGGCGTTAATTCGCTGCACTTCCTTGAGCAGATTGAAGGGCACGCCGAGCTGCTCGCTGATGGTTATGAAGGCGGCGATGTCCTTCGGAAAACAGGAGCCGCCGTAGCCGATCCCGGCGTTGAGAAAGTTCCGCCCGATCCGGTGATCCATCCCGATGCCGTCGGCCACTTTCTCCACGTCCGCGCCGCTCGCTTCGCAGATCGCGGAGACAGCGTTGATGTAGGAAATCTTGAGCGCGAGAAAAGAGTTGGCGGCGTGTTTGATCAGCTCCGCGCTGTTGATGTCGGTGACGAGAATCGGCGCCATGAACGGCTCGTAAACCTTCTTCATTAAATCGACCGCGCGCTCGCTCGAGGCTCCGATCACGATCCGGTCAGGCTTCATCAGGTCGGCCACGGCGCAGCCTTCGCGCAGAAATTCCGGATTGCTAACGACATCGAACTCGGCGCCATGTTTGTTGTAGCGCTTGATCGATTCCGCCACTTTCTCGCCCGTCTTCACCGGCACCGTGCTTTTGTCTACGATCACCCGGTAATCGGTCAGGACGCCGGCGATCTCGCGCGCCACTTTCTCGATGAAACTCAAATCGACGCTCCCATCGGCATCCTGTGGAGTCGGGACGGCAATGAAAACCACCTGCGCGTTATCGACCCCGTCCTTGATGCTGTCGGTGAAGCGGAGCCGCTGCGCGGAAACGTTGCGGTGCATGATCTCCTCCAGGCCCGGCTCGTAAATCGGCACCTTGCCCTGGCGGAGCGATTCGACTTTGCGCGCATCGTTATCGACGCAGACCACGTTGTGGCCGACGTCGGCAAAACAGGCGCCGGTCACCAGACCGACATAACCGGAACCAATAATTGAGAGATCCATGGGAATTTGTGATTGCTGATTGCTGATTGCTGATTGCTGATTGGACCGCGAATGGCGCTCGCTGATTTCAATCAGAAATCAGAAATCAGCAATCAGCAATTCTTCGTCACGGTGCATCGTTCGTCCCGGCCGGGTCGAAGTTCAGGTCGAGCCCGAATTTGGGGAAAGCCTTGAGGGTGAAAGTGAGGAGGACGCCATATTCTTTCACCCCGCCGTTGTTCCGGATGATCGCGCCTAACGACCCGACCCAGCTCGACAGGTCGCGATAAACCGAATAGCGCTGTTGCTCGACGATGTTGGTGTTGGCTTCGTATTGCTCGAGGAAACCGACGCCCCAGTTGTCGTTGATCCGGTAATAGCCGCTGAGGGTGAAAAGGCTGCTGTCGACGAAGTAGGGATTCCCATTCAGGAAACGGTGCCCGAGGGTGAGCTGGGTATTGGCCGTCGGCTTGAAGTTGATGCTCGTGTTGATCTCCTTGAAGCCGTCGTCGAAAATCGGGAGCTGCGACTCGATGACGAGCGTCGCCCACGGCACGGGCGTGAAAGAGAGCTTGTTGAAGACATTCGAGTACTGCGTCTGGTCGAATGGATTGTCGAAGTTGACATCGACGAAGGTTTCCAGCTCGAGCCAGCTCACGGTCAGGTCGTCGCGTCGGGTCTGGAGGCGGTTGCGCACCCCGATGCGCGCGATCGTCCAGTTATCGATCGCGTCGATCGCGGTGTATTGCGGGAAATCGATCGGGTTGAGCTTGGTCGAGGGCTGGATGCGATCGAACTGCAGGATGGTCGCGGGGTCGACGTTAGGCGAAGAGACCCAGGAAAAATTCGCGAAGGGCTGAATGATGTGACGCAATCCGTCGAGCCCGAGCATGCGGTTCTGCACCTCGTCCCATTCCCGTGAGAGCTTGAACGAGCCCTCGACGCCGGCGTTGAAAATCGAGCGCCAGGCCGAGCCGTGATCGGTGCTCGGGACCCCCTGCACCGGATTGGGCAGCGGAAATTCCGGGTCGAACGGATTCGGTGGCAGAAAGTTCGTGAAAAGGCTCGGATCGAGGGTGCGCGTCTGGCTGTAGTAGGTCTCGCGAAACCCGACCCGCGGCACGATCGAGAGAAAACCGAAATAGGTGTTCGGGTAGGTCAGTTGATGGAAGGAATCGATCCGGAAAGCGTCGTAATCCTGGAAAATCGAGAACGCCGGAAAATTGCGGCGCAGCTCGCCCAGCGTCGTCTCGCCCTCGTAAAAAATCGGGCCGCCGAAAAGTCCGTTTCGCTTGATGTCGAAGGCCAGTTCCGGGAGGCGCTCGGTCGTTTCAAAAAAAGTATTAAACCCAAAACGGCCGTAGGCGGTGAGAGTGTACCACGAGCTCGTTTTGGTGAGCGCGACGACGTTATCCGGCTGCGGATTAATCCGGAATTCGGTCGGGAAAAAGTCCTGCAGGAGAAAGGCGTCGCTCAGCTTAGTAACGTCGACCGTCGCCTCCAGACCCTCCATCAAGTGGGTGCGATTCTGGAGGGAGAGCCGGAACCGGCTCGTCGGGGTGCCCTGGCGCGGGAGCGAGGTGCGGTTCAGGTCGGGATTTTGATCCTGCA
>JACCZO010000301.1 GCA_013695925.1 Chthoniobacterales bacterium | reverse complement strand
ACTGGGACATCCGGCCGCCGAAATGGGGTTGCGGCGGCTGGGTCAATCGCGCGCTCGATCTCGCGCAGGTGGAGAAGGTCAGCGTCTGGGGTTGTGGAAATTTCGAGTGCTGGTGGCCGGGGCGGATTTTTGGGAACAACCTCGCCGAACGGTCCGGCCGGCTCGAGGTCCATCCTTGGGCGGACTTTCGCCACGGGAAAGCCCGGGAAAGGCGGGGCGCGATTCTGCGCGGGAACTGGCGCGAGAGATTTTCCGCCTTTGTCGCGCGCCTCGGCGGGTCGCAAGTCTACGCTACGATCGATCTCGATTGTCTTGGCGGGGAAGACGCGGTGACTAACTGGGAAAGCGGACTTTTCACCCTGGAGGATGTGGCTTGGGCACTCGAGCTTCTGGGCCAGAGAAACCGGATCGTCGCCGGCGACATCTGCGGCGCCTGGTCCGCCCCAATATTCGCGCGCCGCAAGCAGCGCTTCGCGGCGGCGATGGATCATCCGAAGCAGCCGCCACGCGATGGAGCAGTCGTTAGGCAAATAAACTTGCGGACGCTCGCGCGGCTGCTCCCGCTCCTCGCCCGGCCGGTCAGCTGAGCGAGACCAGCCCGACCCCGAGCGCGATGATGATCGAGCCGAGCAAAAGGCGGGGGGTCAGCTTTTCCTTCAAGATCCAGGCCCCGGCGAATGCGATGAAAACGACGCTCAAGCCCTGGAAAGGGAAAAAATAGCTCAGGTCGAATCTTTGCAGGAGCCCGATGTTGACGAAAAAATTGACCGCGAAGGCGCCGATGGCCGCGGCAAAGACGCGGCCGGCATGGAGCCGCGAAAAGGTCTCGCGCGCGGTGATGTCCATCGCATGCTTGAGCAGGATCTGGCCGGCGACGAAACAGCCGACGCTCACGAAAATGAGGAAGGCGGCAAAAAGCGTCATAGCTTTTCCTCCAGCCGGGCGGCGGGCTTGGCCACGATGAGGAGGCCGACCAGGACAAGCCCGATCCCGAGCCAGCGTCGGGGCAGAATGGCCTCGCCGAGGAAGAACCAGCTGCTCAGGGGGACCAGGATATGCACGGCATTCCCGACCGGGAAAGCGATGGTGAGGGGAAGCTTGCGGATGGTGGCGAGCCAGTTGAAGAGGCTAATAACCGAGACCAGGATGCCCCACCAGACCCAGCCCGAACGAAGCCCGGTCAGGCCGGTCCACGACCAGGGATCATTCGGGTCGGCGATTTCTTCGGCTCCGCGTTTGAGGAAAATCTCGGCCGCCGTCGCGAGCAGGACGCAGATCGCCAGCTGCAGCCACGGATTGAGGAACCAACCGCGAAACAAGCGGGTCACAGCCTAACGAGATGATGAGCCGGAGCGGGCGCGGGGCGGAGAGGCATTCTCAAGTGGCAGGCCGAGGGCGGCATCTAAAGCTCGTGGGCGTTGGAAAATTGCCGGAGGACAGGATCGTGCCGGGTTGGCTGGAGAAATTTGAGCGCGCGGCGAAAGATCGGGTTCACCAGGGCCGCGGTGTGCATGACATAGAGGTCGAGCGGGACCAGCTCGCAACCGAGATGGAGCTTGGGATGGTAATTCAAGGGGCTGCTGCAGTAGGAGTGCAGGCCCTCCGCCAGCGCCCAGGTGATGATGTCGCGCAGGGTGTAGAAGTAGAGATGGAGGTCGAAGGCGACGCCATAATCGAGCCCGAGATATTCGTCGTAAATCGTCCCGTCGTGGACGAGGCAGAGACTGAAGGCGATCGCCTTGCCCTCCTGGCGCCAGACAAAAAAGCGGGTGCGTTCCGGCATTTCGCGCCCGAGACGGCAGAAATATTCCGGAGTCTGTTTCTCAAAATGCAGTTTCGAGCGGGCGTGGACCTGAAGGTAGAGCGGGTAAATTTCATCGATCACCGGCGTCGCGTCGGCCATCACCTCGAAGGTGATCGGGGCGCTCGCGGCCGTCTGGCGAAATTTGCGGCGGAGATTCTTGCGCGTGGCCGAGCCCAACGAGGCCACATATTCCTCGAAACCGCGATGATGGAGCGAGAGCCGCGTCATCGGCATGCTCGCGATGCGGGTGTAGCCGTTGCAGGAGAAACTCCGGAGCGGCTCGCGATAACGCGCCGGGAAATCCTTCAACACCACCAGCGACGCGCGCGACTTGCGGGCAAAAATCTTCAGGCAGGAATGGAGCGCCTCGGCCGCCCAGGCCGCGTCCTCGGCCCGGACCGAACCGAGATGACCCTCGCCCGCGGTGCACCCGACCATGAGCGTTTTCATGGTCAGAAAGCGCGGAAATTTCCGCCGCACCCGGTCGACCGCGGACCGGGCCGGACCGGTCATCCCTTCGGTCAGGTTCTGCCGGACGAAAAAGAGCGGCTGGATCGCGCGCACCCGGTGTTCGTTATCCTCCAGGACGACGAAATGGTAATCAAAAGTGTCCGTTAGAGTGGTGCCGATGAGCTCGTAAAAACGGTGATCCTTGCACTGGTCACGAAACGCTTCTTCCCAGGCGGGCCGGCTTTTCAGCTCGGGCTGGGAGACGATCGTGGCAAAGCCTTCCGGAATCTGAACTTTATCGTCAGACAGCGGGCGCTTCACGCGGCGGGTAGAAAGAAAAGGCGCGGTCCTGAGAATAGGTAGGTACTAGCCAATGCGAGGCGCATTTCAAGCGGGCGCCCCGCCCGGGACTAGCTCGACGTATCTTCCGGGCGATCGCTTTCCGCCCGGCTGCGCTCGATTTTCAGGGTCCCGCTCCGGATATTGAGATCGCGTTGTGGGAACGGAATCTCGATCCCGGCTTCACGCAGTTTTTTGTGGATCGCGAAGTTCAAATCGCTCCGGTAACGGCGGGGTCGATGACTCATCTGGTTGCTCCATGCGACCAGCTCGAAATTGAGCGAGCTGTCGCCAAACTCGACAAAGAAAACGCTTGGCGCGGGGTCCTCCAGGGTGTGGGGATCTTCTTCGCCGGCCTCGATTAATTTCTGTCGCACTAATTCCACGTCGCTTCCGTAGGCCACGCCGACCGGAATGCGGAAGCGCACCCGTTTGTCGCCATAAGTCCAGTTCGTCACTGGAGATTCGATGAACTTTTGGTTAGGCACGATCGTCGCGATGTTGTCGTTGGTCACGACGACGGTGCTGCGCGCGCGAATTTTTTGCACCTGGCCGGTGACGCCTCCGACCTCGACCCGGTCGCCGATCGTGATCGGGCGCTCCGCCAGGATGACGAGGCCGCTGATGAAATTGCTCGTGATATTTTGCAGGCCAAACCCGATCCCGACGCCGACCGCGCCCGCGAAAAAAGTGAGGGCTCCGAGATGAATGCCGGTGTTTTGCAGGACAATAAAAATCCCGAGGACGAGGACGACGTTGGAGGCGATCTGGGAGATGGCGTACTGGAGTGAGCGATCGAGCCCGCTGTGGACGAGGAAGCGGTTAAAGAGAAAGCGTTTCGTGCGGGAGGAAAGCCAGAAGACGAGGATCAGCAGGCCAACCAGGAGGAAGAGCTGGAGGAGGCTGATCGGCACGCCCGGCAGCGGCGCGCTCCAGGCGAGGGGAATGCCGAGAGCATTGATCGCGTTGACGGTGAAGAAAACGAGCACCGCCACGCTTAGGATCGTGGTGATGATGGCGACGAAGTTCGATTCCAGCTTGCAGCGGCTGAGGAACCGCCTAAAGAGATCGCTTTGGCTGAATTTCGCGGCCAGAAGCCCGAGCGCCATCAGCCCGACAAAGGCTGCGACGCCGAGGATAGAGATGTGATGCCCGGCGAGATCGAAGAGCGGGGCGCTCAGCCAAAGAAGGTTCACAGGTCTATTTTCTCGCGTCCGGCGGGAGTCTGCAAAGGGGGAAACAAAAAACACGGCCGAAGCCGTGTCTTAGGTGCACCAGCGATGCGGCGGCTGTGCTTTACTCCGCCTTGTTATTCGCCTTCTCTTCGATGTACTTCACGACGTCGCCGACGGTCTGCAGTTTCTCCGCGTCTTCGTCCGGTACTTCCACCGAAAATTCTTCTTCAAAGGCCATCACTAGCTCGACAATGTCGAGCGAATCGGCCCCGAGGTCCTCGATGAACGATGCGCTGGGTGTGACCTGCTCGGGATTCACGCCGAGCTGCTCGACGATGATGTCCTTCACTTTTTCTTCAATCGGTTTATCCGACATACAAATATTTCTCCTTGGTTGGCTGCTGTGGGTGACGGCTTAAAGGCGTCGCGACACGTTGGCAACTAAAATAATTGGATTCGTTGTCAATTTATTTTGCGGCCCGCCGCTGCTCGTCCGGGCTGTTTCGAAATCAGCTCCCGATTTTACAACCGTCTGCCTTGGCGTACATGACTCTATGTCCGAGGAGAAGAGCGCGCCGGATCTTTTCGATCTAAAATTTTTGCCCGCCTGGGTGAAAGAAACGCCGCCGGAAAATCGTTATGCCGACTTTGCCGGAGAGGAGAACGCGCCGCCCAGCCAGCACGACCGGCGCGATCGCGATCGGCGTGGCGGTGGAGGCGGCGACCGGCGTGATCGGGGACCGCGTTCCCCGCGTGGCGAGGGGCGCGGGCGCGATCCGCGGGACCGAGATCGGCGGCCCGCTCCCTTCCGGCCGCCCGAAGAGCGGCGTGGCGAAAGACCTACCGCACCGGCGGCGCCGCCGCCCGCAGTGGAAGTGCGTTTTGTGCCGGATGGGCGCGTCCTGGAAAATGTCCTCGTGCAAATCAAAGCGGGCCACCTCGCTTACTCCGTCTTCTCCCTCGCGCGGATGTTTCTCGACAAACCAGAGCGCTACAACGTCCGATTCAAGTCCAAAGGAACCGAACTTATCCAGATGGGTGAGAACGGGCCGGTGGCGAACGATCGCCGGATTTTGGAGAACGGCGCCTTTCTCAACCAGAAAGATCATTTTTATCGGACCGAGGTCACGCAGTCGGAGCCGATCAAGGGCAATTTCACCTCCGTCGCGCGCTGTCGTTTGAGCGGGACATTGTTAGGCCCGACCAATCACCACGCTTATCAGCCGCAGTTGCGCGCGCTCTACGAGCAACGTTTCAGCCGGCGAATGAGTTTTCCGGAGTACCAGCGGCAGATCGAGATCTCGAGCGACCCGGAAGCAGTTGAGCGCTGGAAGGAAGAAGCGCGCAGCGTAACCACCTACACGACGCTTCAGGAAGAGCCGCCCCTCACCTTTCCCAACGCTGCCGAAACGGAACGCCATTTCCGCCAGACTTACCTGCCCGGCCTGCTCCGAAGCAGCGTGGAGTTAACCGTCGATGGGGTGGAGAGCCGTCGCCTGCCCGACCGGTCGTTAGGCAAGTTGGTCGAAAATTGCTGGGCGCAAGAGTTTCGGTCTCCGACCGGGATGATGCAGGAACTCATCGGCGCCCTGCGCCAGCACGGGCTCCACATTTTCCGACATCGCAAGGGAATGCTTTTCGTCTCGCCCGTCCGGGCCCGGGCCTTCCCCCATGGCAGTGCCTCGGTTTCGTCGTCCGTCGGCGCCCTCCTCACGGCCCTCAGCGACCAACCCGGAATCAATCGCAAGCAATTGCTCGAACACCTTCAGCCTAACGAGCCCGAGACGGCTGAGGGGGCGGAGAAACGCAAGCTGGCGCTCGCTTCCGATCTGCATTGGCTGATCGGCGAAGGCCACGTCATCGAGTTCAACGACGGGGCGCTCGATTTGCCCCGCATGAAACCGCCGGCTCCGGCCCAGGTTGTCGGTCCGAACGGGCAGCCCGGCACCACGGTCGCGCCTAACGAATCATCCGGGGAGCCCCTGGCCGCGACCGCGGAGACTGCGCCGTCGGTGAGCGAGGAAGCTCCAATGGCCGTAGCCGAAAACGTTCCGGTAGCAGCCGAAGAGAGCCGGGCGGACGAGGGGGGCGAAACGAGCGAAAAGATTCCGGCGGCAGACTAGGCCGCGATCAACCCGGCCTTTTTCAACGTCGCATAGGCGCCGTTTTTATTGATCGTCTTCAGGCCGCGCGCGGTGGCTTTCACCCGCACGAATTTCTTCAGCTCAGGAATCCAGATGCGTTGTTCGCGCAGGTTGGGGCTGAACGTGCGCGGCACATTCTTGGTCACGTGACGGCCAACGCCGCCTTTTTTCTTCGCCATACCGCGGCGGTGAATGACGCTGCCGCGCGTGGGTTTCGATCCTGTGATGCTGCAAACTTTTGACATAAGCCGGGCTGGAGAGGGGCGTAAGCTGCCGTCGGTCGCCAGGATGGTCAAGCGATTCTTCACGCGGGAACCAAGGCGGGCCGTTGACCGCTTCGTTACGTGAACCTGACGAGTTTGTGACGCCACTTTCGGAGTTGAACAGCCGTCGCAAACCGTGGTCAAATTCGGTTCCAAACAAATTCGGCCGCGTTTGCATCCAATAATGACCAATAAAAACAACCACAAACTGCGGCTCGGCATAGTCGGCGCGGGGGAAATTGTGCGCCGTCGTCACCTCCCGGCGTTGCAATGCCACTCGGACGTGGAGCTGATCGCCGTCTGCAATTCCAACTACGAAAGCGCGGATAAGTTCTGCCGCGAAAACGCCCCGCACGCGATCCCGATGGCGAACTGGGCGGAATTGTTAGGCTTGCCGGAGCTCGACATTATCTGGATCGGCACACCGCCCTACATGCACTCGGCGGTGACGCTCTCAGCGCTTGAGGCGGGCAAGCACGTTTTTTGTCAGGCCCGGATGGCGATGGACCTGGCGGAGGCGGAGGAAATGCTCGCCGCCTCGCGCCGCTATCCGGAGCTGGTGACGATGCTCTGCCCGCCGCCGCACGGGATGCGAGGCGATCTGCTCGTGCAAAAGCTGCTCGCGGAGGAGGTAATCGGTCGGCCACATCATTTGCGGCTGCAAAGCTTGAACAGCGCGTTTCTCGATCCGGATTCGCCTGCCCATTGGCGCCAGAAGATCGAGATGAGCGGACTCAATGTGCTGACCCTCGGGATTTACGCCGAGGTTTTGCAGCATTGGTTTGGCGAAATCACCGGCGTCTTTGCCCGGGGCAGGATTCTTCAGCCGCTACGCCAGGGGTACGACGTCATTGTCCCCGACCTGCTGACTGTTCTCTGCAGGTTTGCCAACGGGATGGAGGGCGTGCTCGAATTCAGTGGGGTGGATGCGCATGCGCCGGCGGATCGATTGGAGGTTTATGGCGACTTGGGGACGTTGACTTACGATTTTGGCGCGGACGTAGTGCACGCCGCCCGGATCGGGGACCGCGCCTTGCACGTGGTCGAATTGACGCCCGATATGGAAACCAACTGGCATGTGGAAGACGACTTCATTGCGGCCGTGAAATCGCGCGGCCGGATCAATCCCCATCCCGACTTCGAGGATGGCGTGCGCTACATGCGCGTCGTACAGGCGGTGGCGGATTCGCGCGCGCGCAAGGAATGGGTCGAAATCGGCCCCGCCGCCTAACGAACCCCTAGAGCATCGAGCCGCTCAGGAAATAAATCGCGATGCTGAAATAGATCACCAATCCGGTGACATCGACCATCGTTGCGACAAACGGCGCTGACGAGGTCGCCGGGTCGGCTCCCATCCGCCGGAGCAAAAACGGCAGCATCGAGCCGGAGAGCGAGCCCCACATCACCACCCCGAGAAGCGAAAGCCCGACCGTGATCGCAATCAGGAGGTAGTGCGGCCCGTAGACGTCGGAAAATTGCGCCCAGACCGCCACCCGGGCAAAGCCGATCGCAC
>JACCZO010000294.1 GCA_013695925.1 Chthoniobacterales bacterium | reverse complement strand
CATCTTGCCTGCCTGATGCGATGCGACGGGCTGGAAGCCCGTCGGCCGAGTCAGGCAAGATGCCCGACTTCCGCTGCCGCTCCGCCTTTTTTAGACACCCTATTAGGCAGCGAATTGCCCCGGTGGTGCAGGACATTTTTGTAAAGCGCCATGTGCGCCTCCAGAGTGTGCGGCCGCAGGCTGTGAATCTTCAGCACATTGTCCACCGCGCCGTCCGGTCCCGCGATCCGTTCATAGATTTCGCCATGCTGCTCCGTCCGCTTGGCCGGGTTCGATGGTTGTAATCCAACTCATCACTCTTCACCCGTCACTCGTCACATTCGGCCCCGCCGCTGATAAAACCGATAACGATCGATAACCGACTCCACGTATTTTTTCGTCCCGGGAAAATCGATGTTCTTCTGAAAAGCGCTGGCCGAGATCGGTCGCTTGCCGTCGCCCCCAGCCCAGCGTTGCGCCCGGCTCGCCCCGGCGTTGTACTCCGCGAGCGCGAAGGGCGTCGGATCGCGCGCTGCCTGCCAGTGCAGCATCGCCCGCTGCAGATACCAGGCGCCCGCTTCGAGGTTCGTCTTCGGGTCGAACAGTTCTTCGACCCGGAAATTCTCGAGCTTGTTTTCCTGCGCCCAGTCCTGGGCCGCGATTTCGCTCACTTGCATCAGGCCGCGCTCGCCCGCCCCGCCAAGCTTCCGCGGATCGAACCGGCTTTCCCGCCAGACCACCGCCTTGACCAGCATTGGGTCGAGTTTGTTCGCGGTCGAGACGGCGTGGATGAGAGGGTCGTATTGCTGGAAACGCGCCGGGCTGAGCCATTCGAAGAGCGTGTAGAAGGGATCGCCCGAGCGAAATGCCACCAATCCAATTCCAACCGCGCCCGCGAGAAGCAGACAAATGATGAACTTGAAAACGAAGCGGATCATGCGAAGCGACGCCCAGTTCGGTTCAAGAAAATCGCCTTCGCACTGACGGAGAGGTTGTAGCGTGCGCTGTCCCCAGCGCAGAAACGGCCCGCGTTCGCAACCCATCCGCTGAGACAGCAGACGCTACCAGACTGGATAAGTTGATAAGCGCGCGGAAAGTCACGGCCAGAACCAATTCACGCTAGACCAGCGTGAGCAATCAAAATGTCCGCTTTTGTCCGAGTCATCATCGATCGCTCCATCCGCCGCGAGCTGGATTACAGCGTGCCCGAGGCGATGGCCGGCAAGGTCGTGGTCGGCTCGCGGGTCCGCGTCCCCTTCCGCGCCAAGACACTCTTGGCGACCGTCGTGGCGACTCTCGAGGAAAGCCCGGCCGAAGGAATCAAGCCGATCCTGGCATTGTTAGGCGAGAAGCCCGTCCTGAGCGCGAGCCTGATCGAGCTGGCCCGCTGGATGGCAAATTATTACTGCTGCCCGATCGAGACCGTCATGCGCAGCCTGCTCCCGCAGGTCATTCGCAAAGCGGAAGTCAGCTGGAAAAAGCAGCTTTTCGTTAGTCCAGCACGGGCCGCGAGCGCGGAGGAAATCGAGAAGTTGAGAAAGCGCGCTCCGCGCCAGGCCGAGCTGCTCGACGCCGTTTCGCAATTGACGGCGCCCATTCCGGCGGCGGATCTGCTCCGACAGACTTCGCTCGACAACGGCACTCTTCGGGCCCTCGTGAAGCGGGGCTTTGCCGAACTCCGCGAGCAGGCGGTCGAGCGCGACCCGCACGGGACGGAGGATTTCATCGCCGACGTCGATCTGACGATGAACGAGGAGCAGACCGCCGCTCTCAGGTTAATCGAAGGCGCGCTCGAAAAACCCGAAACGCATCCGCCCATCCTCCTCCACGGCGTGACCGGCAGCGGCAAAACGGAAGTGTATCTGCAAGCCATCCGGGCCACTCTCGCGCGCGGCAAAACCGCCATTGTCCTCGTCCCGGAGATTTCCCTCACCCCGCAGACCGTCGAGCGTTTCAAAAGCCGGTTCGCCTCCCAGCCCGACATGGTCGCGGTCCTGCACAGCCATCTCTCGGAAGGCGAGCGGCACGACGAATGGCACAAGCTGCATTCCGGCCGCGCCCGCATCGTCATCGGCGCGCGCAGCGCCGTCTTCGCCCCACTCGATCATCTCG
>JACCZO010000289.1 GCA_013695925.1 Chthoniobacterales bacterium | reverse complement strand
TCCTGGCAACGCTGGATTCCTTCTTGCAGCGTGAAACCCGGGTGGTGCTGTACGGACGGGCCGCGCTGGCCCTTGGTTATGGGCCCGCTGGATCGCCATTGGAGATGACAATCGACGTCGATGTCATTCTGCAATTCCCCCGTGTTGCCTCATAATTCGGGGTTACCGGGGATGCGTCATAATTGTGTTACCGAAGGAGGGGTTGTAGGGGAGCGCAGCTCCCCACCGGTTCGTGGATTGGAAAGATAGATATATTGAAGGGGGGTGCAGGGGGCGCAGCCCCCGCTCTGACTTGGGAGGGTAAAGGTGAGAAGCAGGAAAGATCTCCAAATTACCCTTGATATGATTGCGGGGCGCGTGCCTATCGATTCACGCCGGTCGGCAAGCTTTCAATTCTGCTCTCTCCATCTTTGGCGACGTCGGAGTGCGGTCCTTGAGCGTTTTCGATCGGGGGTTGGGGATGCAGATCGCGGAAGACGAGTCTGTGCGAGGCCGTCAGACGCCAATCGGCCAGTCGCCGTTGCAGGGTGCGCAGCTGACCATCAGGGAAGCGTTCGGGGTAGGTGCGTTGCAGGCGGGCGAAAAGGTCCACGCTCGTTTGGTCTGGCTCAGCCTCAAGCCAGCCACTCATTTCAGGCCAGACCTGTTCGAACGGATCTTTACGGGAACGCCACGTTCTGGTTGGGCGCGGTTTGGGCGCATGGGTCGGTCGGGCTTCGCCCGCCTTCCACGCGAGCGCGAGACTGCCCAAAAACTCAGTCAGGTCGGCGTCACGGGCCGCCGGAGTATGCATCTTCTCACCTTTGGCGATGGCGGCCAAGTGATGCTGCATCGCACGAATCTCATCGAGCAAACGCAGAGGATCGAGACTGGCGGCGATGTCGTTGAGTCGCGTCTTGATTTCGGCGGAGATACTTTCCGCCGCCAGCAAACGTGCGACCGGTGTCGCTGGAGGAAGATAACGTTTGATCACCCGCGAGCCTTCGCGCCGCTTGTCCGCAAGTTTGAAGGACGGCTGGAAAAAATTCACGAAGAGCCGAACACTTGAATAAAGCCGGGCCAAGGCCTGCGCCGCGGTGATTCCTTCCAGGCGAGCGTAGCCGACCATGCGTCTCACGACCGCGCCGTTCTTTTGCTCGATCCAGGCCTGGTCATTCTTGAGGTAAGGTCGCGAACGAGTCAGCCCGATGCCGCGTTTCGCGCAATAATCAACCAACACCTCGTTCACAAACTCCGTGCCGTTATCGGTGTCGAGGCTAACCAGGGGAAAGGGTAGCGTCTGGCGAACGCGCTCGATGGTTTCCACGATCAGCTCCCGCGATTTCACCACTACAGGCGCGCATTCGGTCCACCCGCTCACCACGTCAGTGAGGACCAGCGAACTGACGTAGCTGCCCGCATTCATGGCGCCGCAGTGTGCGACCAAATCCATTTCCATTTCGCCGATGCGGGCTCCGCCCCATTCGGCAAAAGTGCGCAGTGGCATCTTCTGCCGAGGACGTGATGGCGCCCGCCGTTTGCGTGGACCACACGCCACCGCGCGTGTCGGCGCCAGCAACCGATCAATCGTTGCCGCGCTCAACGCCAACAGATCCGTTTTCACCTTTGGGTCCACCGACATATGGCCATGCTTTTCGAACGCGGCCAACAGGACGGGCAAAAGCGCTTTGAGCCGCTTCCCGCAAATGCGATCCGACGCCTCCCATAATGTCACCAAGGCTTGCTGCACCGCCTGCTGGTAAAGACGTGGCCGCCCACGCCGAGGCAGTGGAGCCGCCGGTTCCGCTTGGGCGTTCAACACCCGGATAGCGGATTTGCGATGCAGTCCGCTCACCGAAGTGAACTCCGAGATCATTCGCACTTTCTCCTCACGAGTTGCCGCCGCATAGCGCTGGCGCAACGCCTCGACCAATTCCCGGCGCGCGGGCGCCGTCATAATTCCATTCATGGTTGCCTCCTGGTTTGTTCGGCTTTCGCCGGTAACAAACATTCTGAGGCAACACCCTACGCTAGGTAACAATCTTTATGAGGCAATGCGACCTGTGTCACCGATGACGGGAAACGCTTCACCGCCGACAACCCGGTGTTGCTGGCGAACCGGAAGTGCAAACGGCTGAAGGATCTTCTCGGCCGGCAATCGGCTTTCCGGAATCGCGACGTTCCGTTCATTCAGCCACTCGTGTTCTGTTCGGCACCCAATCTCGTGCTTCAGCTCCCGCCCGATGCACGGAACTTTGTGTTCCTTCGCGA
>JACCZO010000280.1 GCA_013695925.1 Chthoniobacterales bacterium | reverse complement strand
AAAGAAGACAGAGGAAGAAAGAGAATCGGCGCGTCGCACTCAAGTTAGCGCGGACTGCACCGCCGCCGGAAAAATTTCATTCACCTCGCCCTCGAGCCGAAGCGAAACCGAAGACTCACCGTCATGTTCCGTCGCGCCGCGGTTGATGATGACATAGGGCACGCCGCGCTGCGCGGCCAGGAGCGGAAAGGCCGCCGCCGGATAGACGGAAAGCGTGGATCCGAGAGCAACAACGAGGTCCGCTTCCAGGGCGCCTTGCCGGGCGCGTTCCAGCTCATGCGCATCGAGGCTTTGGCCGAAGCTGATCGTGGCCGGTTTCAAGAATCCGCCACACTGACAGAGCGGCGGGGTGCGCTGCGCCCGAAAAAAATCGAAGTGCGATTGCGGATCGCTCCGGCGCAGGCAGCTCTGGCATTCAATGAGCGAGTTGGTGCCGTGCAACTCAACCAGTTTTTCCGCGCTCGTCCCCGCGAGGCTGTGCAGGCCGTCGATGTTTTGCGTCACTACGCGACAAACTTTGCCCGCCTTCTCCAGCCTGACGATGGCGCGATGGACCTCGTTAGGCTCGGCCTTCCGGAACGATTCCCAGGCTTCCAGTTTGTAATCCCAATGCTCGATTCGGGCCGCCTCCGAGGTCATGAAATCCTGATAGTAAACCGGCTGCCGTCGCGTCCAGACGCCTTGCGGTCCCCGGAAATCGGGGATCCCACTCCCGGTGGAAATCCCGGCGCCGGTGAAGATCAAAATCCGGTGCGCGGCGCGCAGATATTCGGTGAGATCGGCTGCTGCCATCGTGAGGCGAATGTCAGGGAAACTTGATCGGCTCAAGCCCGGCCGCCTGGAGTTGCGCGTTAAAGGCCTGGACCTCCGGCGCGATCGCCGGCCAGCGTTCCAGGACGGTGCGCGCGGCGCGCTGCAGATCTCCGCAGGCGATTTCCTGTTGCGCAGTGGGTCCCGCATCGACTTGCTGCAGATCGCCGAAAAGTTTGACGACCTTATTCAGGACATCGAGTTCCAGCGCGTCGCCCGCCCGCACCGCGGCGGGATTGGAGAATTCTTCGAGCCTGGCCCGCAGGTTTTTGATCGGCTCCTGCACTTCCTTCACGCCGGCGCGGTCCTTCGCTTTCGCCAGTTCGCCGACGAGCGCTTCGTAGCTTTTGCCGATTGGCGCCAACTGCGCGCGCAAATCCTGCAGTCTCTTCGACAACTCGAATTGCTTCGTCAGTTCGGCATCCGTCACCTTTAAGCGCGGATCCATTTTCAGGACTAACGGCTGCGTAAAACTTTTCCCGCCCGCGGTCAGGACGACCGAATAATTTCCCGGTAACGCCCAGGGCGCGGTCGCTACCGGCGCGGTTTCGCGATAGATGGCGGTCATCGGGTATTCCGCTTTCGTCTCGGGCAGCGGTGTGCCGTGCATGTCCCAATAGAAGCGATGTAAACCTGGTTTGTCGGAAAGAACGCGGGGCGGCCGCACCCAATAGCGCGGAATTTTCAGTTTCGCGTCTTCTGGTGGAACAGGATCGTCGCTTGCATAACGACGGACAACCTCGCCCCTGCCGTCCTTAATCTCGATCGTGACCGGTCCGCTGCTTCCTTCCCCTAGCGAATAATCGATCATCGCGCCTTCGGGCGGATTTTCGCCGACCGGTTCGTCTGGGGGAAGAGGCGTGTCGGTGTTGGAATTCCAGCGCACCCGGAGCGCAGTCTGGGGCTGGAAAAGAAGAGCTGATTTTTCGTTAGGCTGGATTTGCCGCAGGGCGGTGATGTTGTCGAGAATCCAAAATCCGCGGCCGTGGGTCGCGATAGCCAGATCATCGTCTTTTACGATCAGGTCGCGGACGGACGTCGCGGGCAGATTGAGGCGCAGCGATTGCCAATGGTCGCCATCGTCGAAGGAGAGGTAAACGCCGCGTTCCGTCCCGGCGAAAAGGAGACCGCGGCGTCGCGTGTCTTCGCGCACGACGTTGACGTTTTCGTCCGCCGGGATGCCGCTGGTGATTTCCTGCCAGGTTTTGCCTTCGTCGCGTGTCCGGTAAATGTGCGGGCGCAGATCGTCGAGCCGGATCGTGTTGACCGCGGCGTAGGCGGTCGCCGGATCGAAATGGCTCGCGTCCATGAGCGAGACTTTCCACCACGGCCCGATCTGTGGCGGAG
>JACCZO010000274.1 GCA_013695925.1 Chthoniobacterales bacterium | reverse complement strand
CTCAAAGAGCACACAACGGAGATGACTTCGGTCTTCTTCTTACATGCTGAAGGGCTCATCCATTTTTCGCGATTTGGTTGAGCCTTTCATTTTGCCCTCTTCCCTCGTCAACTGACAATCATCGAACGCTAGCGTTAACCGACCACGCTTCCCGGCGACCGGCCGGCGGGCGCTTCGCGCTTGAAGGCGATGACCGCGAGCGGGGGCAGATTGACCACCATGGAATGCGTCCGGCCCTGCCATTCGACCGCTTCCGCCTCCATACCGCCGAGATTACCGACGTTGCTCCCGCCGTAAGTTTCCGCGTCGGTGTTGATGATCTCGCGATAGAAGCCACCGCCAGGCAGGCCCATCCGGTAATTGTAGCGCACCACCGGCGTGGCATTGACCGCGAAAAACAGCACCTCGCCTTCGCGCGAGCGGCGCAGGAAAGCGACCACGCAATTGTCCGCGTCGTGAAAGTCGATCCACTCG
Source organism: Chthoniobacterales bacterium (assembly GCA_013695925.1). Taxonomy (GTDB): domain Bacteria; phylum Verrucomicrobiota; class Verrucomicrobiia; order Chthoniobacterales; family UBA10450; genus Palsa-1392. The sequence continues at coordinate 12,214 of JACCZO010000274.1, read as the reverse complement.
AAACTCTCGTGCGAATCGTCCATGTCCCAGAGCGCTGGCTCGTTGCGGTAAACGTGATTGAGATGCTGGACCAGCCGGCGCAAGCCGTCGTGACGGGGCAGGTTCGTGAGGTCCCAGTCGAGGCCTTGGTCATGGTTCCACTCGCGCCATTGCCCAAACTCGCAGCCCATGAAGAGGAGCTTCTTCCCCGGATGCCCAAACATCCAGGCGTAAAACATCCGCAGGTTGGCAAACTTTTGCCATTCATCCCCGGACATCTTGTTGATGAGCGAACCTTTGCCGTGCACGACCTCGTCGTGGCTGAGGACGAGGACGAAGTGCTCCTGGAACGCATACATGATGGAGAAAGTCACGTTCCCCTGGTGGAAGCGCCGATAAATCGGATCGAGCGCCATGTAATGGAGGAAGTCGTGCATCCAGCCCATGTTCCATTTGAATCTGAAACCGAGTCCGCCCAAGTAGGTCGGGCGCGAGACGCCGGGCCAGGCGGTCGATTCCTCGGCGATCGTCATCGCCCCCGGGAAACTCTCGTAGCACCACTCGTTAGTCTGCTTCAGGAAAAAGACCGCCTCGAGATTTTCGCGGCCGCCGAACGCGTTCGGGATCCATTCCCCGGGCTGGCGGGAGTAATCGAGATAGAGCATGGAAGCGACCGCATCCACCCGCAGGCCATCAATGTGATATTGGTCGAGCCAAAAGAGCGCGTTGGCAGTCAGGAAATTGCGCACTTCGTTGCGGCCGAAATTAAAAATCAGCGTGCCCCAATCCTGGTGCTCGCCCTGCCGCGGGTCGGCGTGCTCGTAGAGATCGGTCCCGTCGAATTCCGCCAGGCCGTGCGCGTCCTTCGGGAAATGCGCCGGCACCCAATCCACAATCACGCCGAGTCCGGCCTGATGACAGGCATCAATGAAATGCCGGAGCTCGTCCGGGCTCCCAAACCGGCTCGTGGGCGCGTAATAATTGGTCACCTGATAGCCCCAGGAGCCCTCGAAAGGATGCTCCGCGATCGGGAGCAGCTCGAGGTGGGTGAACCCCATCTCGACGACATATGGGAGCAGGCGCTCGGCAAACTCGAGGTAGCTCAGGGAGCGGTTTCCTTCCTCCGCCACCCGTTGCCAGGAACCGAGATGGACTTCGTAAATGCTGACTGCGCTCTGGTGCCATTGCTTCTTTTCGCGGTCAGCCATCCATTGGTCGTCGTTCCACTGGTAACGCTCGAGGTTGTAAACCATCGACGACGTCTGCACTCCGTGCTGACTGAAAAATCCAAACGGGTCGCTCTTTAAAAGCAGCGCGCCGGTCGCGGTCTTAATCTCATACTTATAGTGCGCGCCTTCCTTTACCCCCGGGATGAAAATTTCCCAGGTGCCGCTGCCAAGGAGCTTGCGCATGGGATGGACGCGGCCATCCCAGAAATTGAAGTCGCCGACCACGCTGACGCGACTCGCGTTCGGCGCCCAGACCGCAAAATAGACTCCGCGTTCGCCGCCGATTTCGCGCAGGTGCGCGCCGAATTTGTCGTAGAGGCGCTTGTGATTTCCCTCCGCAAAAAGATGCAAATCAACCTCGCCCATGATCGGGCCGTAGCTGTAGGGATCACGCAGCAGTTGCTCGGAACCGTCAAACGCAATCACCTTCACCAGGTAGGCGAAATCGCGCCCTTTGTCAGGCACAGTCGCCTGATAAAGGCCTTCAATATGGAGCCGCTCGGCCGGGAAAATCTGCGCCGGATCGTTCGCCGCCACGACCTGGATCTCCTTTGCCTCTGGGCGAAAAACGCGGATGACCAGATCCTCACCCGAACGGTGCGGCCCCAGCACACCGAAAGGGTCGGCGTGAGAAGCACGGAGGAGGGCGGCGATCTCGTTCGGATCGATGGGGTGGATGGCAAATGAACTCACAAATCAGCCTAAAGGCGAAAGGTCCCCTTGCAAAATCAACCGCCGAAAAGCAAACCCGGAACGTGATTGCAACCTCAGAGTCATGCACTTTCTGATGGACGATTGGAGGGACGACCGCTGTGTCGTCCGTGTCTATTTTGCTTTGGCTCACCAAACACGGACGGGACCCGCCACGGCGGCTTTTTCGCCGCCAAAACCGCGCGGATGCGTTTTTGCACCGGCTTTTCGGGGCCGTTGCCAAACATCCGATTGATCTCCGCCGAATCAGGCCAGCAATTTCCGGCCGGTTTCTTTTGCGCGTGCGCTCGATGTCCGAGAACGCCAAAAACAGCAAAGGCAAGAAAGACGCTGAGCGATAAACGGAGACGGGGTGCCGCGGCGACTCTTTAGCCGATTGCTGCAGACCACGCAAAACGAGATTACAAACGGCTCACCACCACCGCGGAACACCTTTTTCGTTTTCAATAGTGGTCACCTCACCGATATTTCCCGCGATGGATGAGTCTTCTAAAGATCCGGCCGAGGCCTTGTTGCGCACCTACAGCGCCGGCGGCGGAATTAATTATCTCGACGCTGCCGCCACTCTCCCCTCGCGACCCGCGATCGACGCTGCCTGCGTCGAATTGCTCAGTTTGCTTTTCCCCGGTTTCCATGGCGAACCGGTCGTCCACCCGGGCGATCTGCCGGCTCTCACCCGCAGCCGCATTCGTTCCCTCCACGCCCGGCTTCACCCCGAGATGTGCAAGAGCCTCGCTCGCAAAGGCGGTAACGGTGCGGTCGAGCCGGATGCTGATCGCATCCTGAGTAGTTTTTTCGCTCAGCTCGCCAGTGTGCGCGAGATGCTCTGGACGGATATCGACGCGGCCTACGAAGGCGACCCGGCCTCGACCAGCTTCGAGGAAGTGATCCTGGCCTACCCTTCCCTCGAGGCGATCGCGATCCAGCGCATGGCGCACATCCTTTACCAGGCTAATCTCCCGCTCATTCCGCGCATGATGACAGAGTGGGCGCATGGCCGCACCGGGATCGATATCCATCCGGGGGCAAAAATCGGAAGCTACTTTTTCATCGATCACGGCACCGGCGTGGTCATCGGAGAAACCTGCGTCATTGGCTCGCACGTGAAGCTTTATCACGGAGTGACGTTAGGCGCGCGCAGCTTCCAGAAAGATGAAGAGGGGCACATCAAGAAGGGCGGCAAACGCCATCCCGAAGTCGAGGATTACGTCACGATTTATCCCAACTCGACCGTCCTCGGCGGTGAGACCGTCATCGGCGCGCGGAGCACGATCGGGGGCAACGTTTTTCTAACCCAGAGCGTCCCACCCGATTCCCTCGTGGCCTACGATGGCAAGCCGTTCCAGGTCATGCACAAACGGACCCGCCCGCTCCGCGAATCGGACGCGCCGGTCGAGCGATGATCTACCTCGATTACAACGCCACCGCCCCGCTCTGCGCGGCGGCCTGGCGCGCGATGCAGCCTTATTTCGAGCGGCATTTCGGTAACCCTTCGAGCGTGCACCGCGCCGGGCGCGAGACCCGCGCCGCGCTGGACGACGCGCGGGACCAGCTCGGCTCATTGTTAGGCGCGAAACCGCATGAAATCATTTTCACCGGTGGCGGAACGGAGGCAAATAATCTCGCCCTCCTCGGCCTGGCGCGCCGGGCCGCGCCTAACGGAAAGCACCTAATCAGCAACCGGGCCGAGCACCACGCGGTCCTGCACACGCTCGAGCACCTGGAAAAGCGCGAAGGTTTTGAGGTGACGTGGCTCGATCTTTCTTCCGACGGTATGATCGATCCGGACGCGCTCGAGCGCGCGATCCGGCCCGAGACCGCGCTGGTTTCGATCATGACCGCGAATAACGAGACCGGCGTCATCCAGCCGATGGCGGAAATCGCCGCGCGCTGCCAGAAGCATGGCGTGCTCCTGCACAGCGACATGGTGCAGTCGTTCGCCAAATTGCCGACTGATCTCTCCGGGATCGACGCGGCCAGTTTCGGGGCGCACAAGTTCTACGGGCCCAAAGGCGCCGGGTTTCTCTATCTGCGGGCCGGTTTGCCGATTGATCGCATTCAATTCGGCGGTTCCCACGAAGGGGAACGCCGCCCGGGCACGGAAAACGTTCCGGCGCTGGTCGGCATGGCGGTGGCGGCGGAAGAAGTCCTGCGCGACCTGCCTAACGAACAGGAACGGGAGCGGGAATTGCGGGACAAACTGTGGCGTGGCCTGGAGCGACTTTCGCCCGACCTGCAGCAAAACGCCGCCTCCGCCCCGCGGCTCGCAAACACGCTCAACGTCAGCTTTCCCGGTTATTCCGCGGAAACACTTCTCATCGCGCTCGATCTGGAAGGGATTTGCGCTTCGAGTGGCTCGGCCTGCATGGTCGGGTCCGTCGTCGCCTCGCATGTTTTGCTCGCGCTTGGCCTTCCCCGCGAGCGGGCCGCCTCCGCCGTTCGCTTTTCGTTAGGCAAAGAGACGACCGCTGCCGAGATCGAGCAGACGGTGGCGGCGGTGCGGCGCATCCTGCAGCGCCGCGCTTCCCGCATGTCTCCCGCACCAGCGTCCCATGCTGTCGTTTAATCAGCTCGAATTCACCCTCGCCGCTCCCCTGCCCCCGCGACCGCCCGGCCGCGATGCGGCGCTGGAGGCTCTGGCACGCGACCTTCTTCTGCGACAAGGCGCAGTCGACCTGGCCGCGCGCGTCGTCGTGGAATGGTCGGGCCGGCTCCGCACTGCGGCGGGCCGGGCCGAGTTTCGAGGGTCGCGCATCCTGCTCAATTGCCGCCTCCGCGCGCATGATGAGGCCGAGATCGATCGCACTCTGCGCCACGAGCTGGCACATCTGCTCGCGCAGTTCCGGGCCGGCCGCCGGCGCGTCGCGCCCCATGGAAAAGAATGGCGCCGGGCTTGCGCCGATCTTGGAATCGCCGACGAAAAACGTTGCCACGATCTTCCCTTCCCCGCCCGGCGGCTGGAACGGCGATACCTCTACGTATGCTCGCATTGCCGGCGCGAATTCCTGCGCGCCCGTCCGCTCCGGGGCGCGTCAGCCTGCTTCGCGTGCTGCCGCGATTTCAACCGCGGTTGCTACGATCGTCGCTTCAAACTTCAACTCGTTAGTCGTTAGGCACGATTGTGATCCGGGGAGCCTCATCCCGCACACCGACGCAGAAAATTCGGTCTGGCTCTTTACCTCGCGGAGTTGCAGATGAAAGTCTCTCCGTGCCTAAGAGTGCTTTCCGGCTGATCGTCGCGTGCGGCTGCGGCATCCACTTTTTCGCCGCGTCCGCCTTCGCTCAGACGCCCTCCCCGACGATTTCGCCGACCGTCACACCGAGCCCAACGGCGACCATCAGCCCGGCCCCGAGTGTGCCCCCCACGCCGTCGGTTACGCCGACTCCCAGCATTACCCCGACTCCGTCGGTCACCCCCACCCCGAGCGTAACTCCGACGCCGAGCGCGACTCCGACTCCGAGTGTCAACCCTTCGGTCACTCCCACGCCTACTCCCATCCCTTCCGGCGACGCGCTGCTCAACATCTCCACCCGCGCCCGGGCGCAGACGGGGGAGAATGTCGAGATCGGTGGCTTCATTCTCAGCGGAAGCAGCGTCCTAAAAACAGTGGTCGTGCGCGCGCTCGGTCCCTCGTTAGGCTCGCGCGGCGTCGTTTCACCGCTGCTCGACCCGAGCCTCCAGCTTTACAATTCCTCCGGCGAGGTCATTGCCAGCAATGACGACTGGATGACGAACAGCAACACCCAGGACATTATCAACAGCGGACTCGCCCCAACCGATACACGCGAGTCCGCGATCCTCATCGGCCTCCTGCCCGGGGCTTACACAGCGGTCGTGACCGGGGTGGATGGAACGTCCAACAACATCGCGCTGGTCGAGGTTTACGATCTCGATTCGCTCAACCCTCCGGTATTGCTCAACATCTCGACCCGCGGACAGATCGACACCGGCGAAGGGGTCATGATTGCCGGCCTGATCGTCGGCGGCACCGCTGGCCAAAACGTTGTCATTCGGGGTCTCGGACCTTCACTTGCCACCGGCTCGCCGCCGCTGGCCAACCCGCTACCCGATCCCCAGCTTCTCCTTTACGACGGGCTCGGCCAATTGATCGCGACGAACGACGACTGGCAAGACACGCAGGCAGGCGAGATCGCCGCGACCGGCCTCGCACCGACAAATCCACTCGAATCGGCTGTTCTCGCCCCGCTTTTGCCGGGAAATTACACTGCTGTCCTTTCCGATGTGAACGGTGCGGCCGGCGTCGGACTGGTGGAAATCTACAACATTTCTCCCTAACCATAGCCGCACCGCCGAAAAGGGGCGCGATTCTTTGCTGTATGGGATTCGATCAATACCACGAGCCACCTAACGAACTCTCGGATGAGACGCGCACCTTCGCCCGCATGATTCTCTCGCTCATCGAGGAAGCCGAGGCGATCGACTGGTACGACCAACTTTAAACCAAGAAATGGCGCCGCCGTTCCCTCTGAGTTGGACGTTGGACGTGGACATTGGACGTTTTCTCCTAAAGCAGATTAGCCGCCTGCCGCCACTCGCAGCACCTCGACCCGATCATTCTCCTGGAGCCGTCGTTCCTCCCATTGCTTGCGACGCAGCGCCACGCCATTGTGCTCGACCAAGGTCGCTTCGCGCGGTAGACCGTGCTGCCCCATCAGCTGTGAAACCGTCGCGCCTTCCCCACATTCGGCGCGCTCGCCATTAAGGAAAATTTTCATTTTGCGAGGAGCGCCTGGTCCCAATCCTTCCAGACCGGCTCCAGCCCTCCCCGGCGCAGGACGTTGGCGACTTCCGCCGGGGAACGTTCATCGCTGATCTCGAATTGACCGGTCGCGAGCGCGTCCGCGTTTTCATCCGGCGGCAGAATGCGACCGCGCACCGTCTGGTGAACGGCCCCGCGGCCCTGGCCGGTGTAGCCCCCGGGTTCGGTATGGCTGCCCGAGCTCATGCTGGTCACGCCTAACGAAGCCAGCGTGTCGCGCAGCGGGGCTGGTTCGCGCGTGCTCAGGACGATACCGACCCGCGGGAAACAAATGCGAAAGGCGCAAATGAGTTGAGCCAGGTCCCGGTCGCCTAACGAAAAGGGTGGAACAAATTCTCCGGCCGCCGGACGCAGCCGCGGCAGGCTGACTGTGAGGTCGGATTGCCAGCAATGCTTGAGCAGATATTCGAGGTGGGCCGCCAGCGCGAGCGCTTCCGGACGCCAGGCAGCGAGCCCAAACAACGCCCCCACCCCAACCCGCCGGAAACCAGCCGCGTAGGCGCGCTCCGGACAGTCGAGTCGCCAGTTAAAATCCCGCTTCGGCCCGGAGGTGTGCATTTCCGCATACACGCCGCGATCGTATGTCTCCTGATAGACAACCAACCCTTCCGCGCCGGCCGCGACGAGCGGTTCGTATTCTTCCCTCTCCATCGGCCCGAGCTCGAGCGAAATCGACGGAAAATGCGGGGTCAGCGCGCGGATGCAGTCGGAAAGATAACTGCCGCTGACAAACTTCGGGTGTTCCCCGGCGACGAGCAGGACGTGGCGGAAACCCTGGGCCACGAGATGGCGCCCCTCCGCCAAAACCTGCTCGACGGTAAGGGTGATCCGCAGGATCGGATTGTCGCGGGAGAAGCCGCAATAACGGCAGTTGTTGATGCACTCGTTGCTCAGGTAAAGGGGGGCGAACATCCGCATCGTTCGTCCAAAATTCTGACGGGTAAGCGCGCGCGCTTCCTGCGCCATCGCTTCCAGGCGGGCGTCATCGGCCGGCGCAAGGAGCGCGGCGAAACGGCGCACCAGCAAAGATTGCGCCGGGAGTCGATCGAGAGTTTCGGCAAAAGACATCGGCTTAATTTCGCGGCTCAGCGGGGAATCGCAATCAATCCACTCGCAATGTAGGATCTGCTCGTGAGCGAACCAAGATTTGTCCCGTTACCGCCGCGCGAGCATCTCGAGGAAACTGAGATCTCGCAGCGGGCGGCTGAATTCCAGACCCGCATGGCCCGGCGCCGGACAGTGCGGGAATTTTCCGACCGGCCCGTGGCGCGTGGAGTGATCGAGGATTGCCTGCGAGCGGCGGGAAGCGCGCCTAACGGAGCCAACCTTCAGCCGTGGCATTTCGTGGCGGTGAGCGATCCCACCCTGAAACACCAGATTCGGGTCGCGGCCGAACTGGAGGAGAAGGAGTTCTACGAACATCGCGCGCCCAACGAGTGGCTGGAGGCGCTCGCCGCCCTTGGGACCGACTCTAACAAGCCGTTCCTCGAGACAGCGCCGTGGCTAATCGCAATCTTTGCGCAGCCCTACCGGTTGCTGCCCGACGGTCGGAAAATGAAGCACTATTACGCAGCGGAATCTGTCGGGATCGCCACTGGTTTTCTGATTGCCGCGCTGCATCTCGCAGGACTCGCGTCGCTCACGCACACGCCAAGCCCGATGGGTTTTCTGAACAAACTGCTCGGCCGTCCGGCGCAGGAGAAGCCGTTCCTCCTCCTGGTGGTCGGGCACCCGGCGGAAGGCGCGCAGGTGCCGGCCATCGCACGCAAGCCGCTGGAGGAGATCAGCTCTTTCCGCGTCGGCTGAGTCCTGCCTAACGAAGAAAACGCCGGAAGCGGACGCGGCGCTTCCGGCGTTCTTGAGGTCGTTTCCGTTGCCTTAGAAAGCGAAACGGATGCCGCTGCGGATGATCCCGAAATTGTTGTTCGGACCGTCCACAAGATTGTAGCTGTAGTCGTTAATCACGCCGATGGTCGGGGTGAAGCGGACTTCAAAGCCAACTCCGAAGTCACCCACGGCTGCGCCGCTCGAGTGCTCGCGGATCGACGCCGGGCTTCGCCCATCGGAGACGAGGGTGCGGACGCGCGAGCCGTTGAAGATGACACCGCCGCCGGCAAAGCCGTAAGGCGCGAAGCGGGTGCCCGGGATCGGATACCGGAAGATTAAATCGCCGGAAAGTCCGACGATCGCCCGATCCGCATCGAGGGCGTAGCCTTTGAAGCCGGCACCGAGGAAGCGAGTGAACATGTAGTTCACATCGATCCCGCCGCCGTAGGCGTGATCGACGCCGAGGTATTGGTCATTCCGATATTCGTTGTAGGTGTCGGCGCGGGCGCCGAAGAGATCGAAGTTCCACTCCCGATCTTGGAACCACTCCTGCGACGGCTGATAGGTCTGCGCCTGTTGATAAGTCGATTCGACCGGGCCGCCCTGGCTGGTCACGGTCGCGAGTGTCGTGAGGGCGAACAAACCAACGATAAATTTCTTCATTTCCTTTTCTCCTTTTTGAATGTTTTGGCCTGCGGCGCCCGGATTCCCCAGCCGCGCCATCTTTAATCCGAAACGGAATCAAACCTCCGGGCGGATGTCATTACCCTTGCATAAGGAGACGCCCGTGCAATTCGGCCGGTTACGTCGGATTTTTAAACCGTTCCGCCCTAACTGTTTGCGGCCCGAAAAAAAATCAGGCACTGAGCTCGGCGCCGGTGTTGGCGTCGGTCAGGACAAATTTCTCGTGATGGAAAGTCGGGTCGGCCCGGAACATGAGACGCCCGGCATAACGCCGTTCCAGTTCGACGAGCAGTTCCTCGTCTTCCTCTTTCAGGCGCTTCAGGACCTCCGGATTCAAAATCACCCGGATGTCGTGGATCGTGTCCTGGTATTTGCGCATGACCGCATTCAGCGCGCGGTGCACTTCCACGCTCGTGCTCATGGTCGTTTTCACGACTCCGCGCCCTTCGCAATAGGGACAGTTCTGGTAGATCGAATCGCTCAGGCTCTCCTGCGCGCGCTGCCGGGTCATTTCCATCAGGCCTAACGACGAAAGTGGAAGGACGTGCGTTTTCGCCTTGTCCCGCTTCAGCCGCTCGCGCATCCGGGCGTAAACCATCTGCTGATCCTTGCGGTTCTTCATGTCGATGAAGTCGCCGATGATCAGGCCGCCGATGTTGCGCAAACGAAGCTGGCGCGCGATTTCGTCGGCCGCTTCGAGGTTGGTTTGCAGGATTGTTTTTTCGACATCACGGCCGCCTTTGTTGCGCCCGGTGTTCACATCGACCGCGACGAGGGCTTCGGTTTCATCGATCACGATGTAGCCGCCGCATTTCAGCCAGACCTGGCGATGAAACGCATCGTCGATCTGTTTTTGCACGCCGAAGGTCTCGAAAATCGGCGCGGTGCTGTCGTAAAACTTGATCCGGCTTTTCGCCCGGCGCGAAATTTCTCCGACCATCTCGGCCATCCGATCGACTGCGGCGTGGTCGTCGCACATGACTTCGTCGATCTCGTCGGTCAGGAAATCTCGCACCGTCCGATCGACCAGATCAGGTTCCTCAAAGACGCGGGCGGGGGCGGGCAGTACCTGGACTTGTTGCTCGATCTTGGCCCATTGCTCGAGCAAAAACCGCAGGTCGCGCACAAAATAGCGGGCTCGCTGTCCCTCGCCGACGGTGCGGATGATAACGCCGATCCCGTCCGGAATCTCGAGCTCGCGGAGGATTTTGCGCAGGCGGGCGCGCTCTTTCGGATCTTCGATCTTGCGCGAGATGCCGCTCCGCTCGCTGAACGGCATGAGAACCAGATAGCGGCCGGCGAAGCTCAGGTTGGTCGAAACGCGCGGTCCCTTCGTGCCGATCGGGCCTTTCGTGACTTGCACGATGACTTCCGATCCGACGGGATAAATGCTCGGAATGTCTTTTGCCGTTAGCCGCTTTTTTGGGTTCTTCCGGTTTCCGCGCTCTGGCCGTTCGATTTCCTCGATCCCGCTGTCGAGCGCGGCCGGGATCGCATCCCAAAAATGGAGGAAGGCGTTTTTCTCCAGGCCGATGTCGACAAACATCGCTTTCAGGCCGGGCTCGATGTTCTTTACCCGGCCTTTGTAGACGCTGCCCGCGATGTTGCGGGAACCGTCGCGCTCGACGCTATATTCCTCGAGCTGGCCATCTTCGAGGAGGGCCACCCGGCGTTCGAGTTTCTCGACGCTGATGACGATTTTGTTGCCGGTCTTGCGACGCAGGCCAAGAATTCTTTTCACTTGTTCGATCATAGGGCTGCAAATTTTTCGAAGTCATCGCGGTGGATCCGGGGCTGAGCTTCATGGTTAAGATTAAAAGGCGGGGCGCGCGCGCTTCACTTTGGGGGGCGGCGTGGGGGCGGCTGGTCGCGGACGTGTGTTAAACATCCGCTCAAAAAAGTTGCGCGGGCGCTGCGGCGCTGGGGTGGCGACGGGTTGGGCGCGGAGGGCGCGCTGGACCTTGGGTGCGTTTCGCACTCGGCCGCGCGCGTCAGCTTCGGGTTCAACGTCGGGAGCGTCGCCGGGAGTTGCCATATCGGCGTTCTCGGTCGCCTGGGCGCCGTTGCTGTCGGTGTTTTCCCCGTCACTTCCGCCGGGCGCGGGAACGGAGGAATCTTTATATTTCAGGACGGGATTAAGGGCAAACGGATCGGGTTTCTGCGCGGGTGCGACCCAGACGAGCTGGGGTTCGAATTTCCCCTGCTCCATCGCGATAGTGCGCTCGAGGATGCGGTTCGCGATCGGTCCAGCGACTGAGCCGCCATGAACGCCCGGCGCGAGACCCTGCACCATGACGGCGATGGCGTAACGCGGGTGATCGTAGGGCGCGAAGCAGCAGAACCAGCCGACGGTGTCTTTTTTGCCGTTTAACATTGCCTGTGCGGTGCCGGTTTTGGCCGCCACTTCCACATCTTTCATCCGCACCACGCTGCCAGTGCCGCCGGCTTCGTTGACCACTTTCCAAAGGCCGCGCCTCACGAGTTCAATTTGTTCCGGGGTAAAGTCGTTCCGGAAATCGGCATGCACCTTCGGCGTTTGGGGGAGCGCGATCTTACCTTGGGCATCGAGCACAGATGAGCCATCCTGGTTCAGCACGCGATCGACGAGACGGGGATAATAAGAAATGCCACCGTTGGCGACGGTCGCGTAGGCCATGGCCATCTGGAGCGGAGTGGCCAGATCGTAACCTTGGCCGATCGTGACGTTGGCGGTGTAGGCGGAGGACCACTTCTCGTTCGGGTGCTGGAGACGCATCCAGTCAGGCCCGGGGAGGACGCCGGCCGATTCGCCAGTGATCTCAATACCGGTTTGCTTGCCCAGCCCTAGCGCCTCGCCGGTCGTGTCGATCGCATCGATGCCGGCGGCGTTTCCATATTGATAAAAGAAGGCGTTGCAGGAAACCTTGATCGCATCGGTCAACCCGAGCGTGCCGTGCGCGCCGCCCTTCTCATTAATCCAGCATTGGAAATAGTGATCGCCGTACCAGACCCCGCCGCTGCAGT
>JACCZO010000269.1 GCA_013695925.1 Chthoniobacterales bacterium | reverse complement strand
GGACCGATGGCGCGCAAAAGCAGGCTGCGGGTTTCGGTGCCATCGAGAATGAAACCGCCGATCATGACGTCATCGCCCGTCTGGACAAAACCGCGGGTCGAGATGTTGACCGGGTTGGCCGGCGCCGTGGGGTCGGTCGCAAAAAGTTCGACCAGGCCATTCCCACTTGCGCCACCCGCGTCGCTTAGGATCATGGTGTAGGCGCCCGGCGCAAGTTGCGCGAGGAGCGCGGATTCGGACGCGTCGTCGGGCGCGAGGCCGAGGGCGATGATCTGGTCTTTGTCCGGCCCATTCATCCAATCGTCATTCGACGCAATCAACGCGCCGGCGACATCGTGCAGTTCGAGCTTCGGATTGGGCAATGTTCCGGCCAGGGGCAGGGAGGGGCCAATTCCGCGCAGGACGACCTGGATATCGTCGCTGCCGGTGACGATGAAACCGCCGATGAGCACATTGTCGCCCGTCCCGACGCTCAGACGGGTGGAGAGATTGACGATCGTCGGGTTGGCCGGAATCGACACGATTTTGTAAATGATGCCGTCGCCATTGCTATCGCCGAGGGCATAGACGTCGCCGTTATCATCCTGGCCGAAGCCTTTCAGGAGAATGCCGAGATTTCGTTCCGGATCGCCGATCCGCAATTCCTGGATGAGCCCGCCGGCGAAGTCGGAATAGAAGAGGCGGCCGCTGCCGATACCCGGAGCGAGATAATCACCGAAAATATAGTGACCGCCAAGGGCGGGCACGGCCGATCCGCGCTCGACAAACCCACCGATGATAGCGACACCGTCCTCGTGGCTGTATTGCAGGATCGGATCGGTCAGCGCCGGATCAGGATTTGGATCGGGCGTGATCGAGGCGTCATTTGGGTTAAAAAGGAAGGAACCTTCTTTCCGGTTCCAGCCGTAGTTCTTGCCCGCCTCGACGAAATCGACTTCTTCGATATTGGCCTGGCCGACGTCGCCGACGATCAATCGATCGGTCGGCGCATCGAAGGAGAAACGAAAGGGATTGCGCAGCCCGTAGGCGTAAATTTCATGTAGCGAGGTGCCGCTGTTGATGAAGGGATTGCTCGCCGGGACACGATAGCTTCCATTCGCGCTCACGGGGTCGCCACTGCCACTCGTTAGGCCGGGATCGAGTGGATCGATGCGCAGGATTTTTCCCAGGACAGTGGTGAGATCCTGACCATTGCCGATCGCGGAGTTGTGGCCATCGCCGACGTCGTTACTGGCGCCGCCATCGCCTAGGGAGATGTAAAGATATGGTTCGCCGGGGCGGAAGGCGAGTTTACCGCCGTTATGATTGGCCTGGGGCTCATCCACCCGCAGGACTTCGCGGCGGCTGGCCGGATCGGCCACGTCCGGATTACCGGCCGAGGCCTGCCATTCCGCAACTACGCTCTGGTGATCGAAAGCGGTGCTCTTGGGGACAGTGAAGTCCGCCGCGCCCGAGACGGGTTCGCTCGTGTAGGTATAGAATTTCCCGAAGCCAGCACTGCTGGGATTGTTGTATTCCGGATGAAAGGCGAGCCCGAGCAGACCACGCTCGCCCGTGCTGGCGATGAGCCGGGCCGAGAGATCGAGAAAAGGCGTCGTCAGCAGCGCGTTGTTCTTCACGACACGAATCCGGCCGTTTTGTAGATTCACGAAGAGGCGGCCGTCGCCGACCGAAGTGAGATCGTTAGGCGCGGTCAGTCCGCTGGCGATCTGCTCCAGTTCGATTCGGACCGGACCCTTGAAAACACGGGGCGGCAGCGGGGTAGGCGAGGGTGAGGGCGACGGCGATGGGCTTGGGCTCGGGGACGGCGAAGGCGACGGCGAGGGACTCGGCGAAGGCGAAGGACTCGGTGAGGGCGAAGGACTCGGTGAGGGGGAAGGACTCGGTGAGGGCGAAGGACTCGGCGAGGGCGAAGGGCTCGGCGAGGGCGAAGGGCTCGGCGATGGGGAGGGGCTGGGCGAGGGTGTGGGCGAAGGCGAGCCGGCGACCACGTTCACCGTGCCGATCATGTTGCAACAACCACCGTGGTTGCTGCAGTAATAGGGAAAGGTGCCAACCGTGTCGAAGTCGACTTTGAATTTGTAGCCGGTCTGGTGCACTTCGGAGTTCCAGATGCCGGAGGGATTCCCCGGCGTGCCGGAAGTCGTGCTGTGAAAGCTGGAGTCCCACTCCCATTCCACTTCGTCGCCGGGTTCCACTGTCACCACAGCAGGCGAAAACAGATCTCCCCCGGCGCCGACGCGCACGGTGAATTTCTTGGCCAAGGAAGTTTCGCCGCTTGCAAGAAGGGCGGCGGCGACCAGGCCGAGAGAGAAAAAGAGTGATTTCATTAGATGGAGACTTTCAGTTGCTCACGCTACCCGTTTCCCTGAGCGGAGGCGACCGCGCATAAGTAACGCGCCTGTTACTTTTGGAATCCCTCAGAACCGAACCGTGAACTGCGCGGCAAAGGTGCCGTGGAGATTATCGGAGATAAAATCGCCCCGCGCCAAACTGTATTGCAATTTTAATTGGGTGTAGGCAGTGAAACGATAGCCGAGCGCCCCGTCGATCCGGAGGACGTCATGTGCGCGGGAAACGGGCCGGCCGGCGGGGTCGTCCGCCGTGACGAAAAACTCCTGGTTCCAGCGCAGGGCGGCGAAGAGTTGCGGAGTGATCCGGTATTTCGCCTCGATGTAGTAGGCAAACATATCGGCATTCCCGAGTCGCGGCACTTCGAAACGGGAGACGAAAGCTTCCGCCCAGATCTGGAAATGGCCGCGCCCGTAGCTCACATCCTGGCTCAGGACGTATTGATAAAAATCTCCGCGATCGCTCTGCGCCGGCATTGGGTGCGCGTCGGGCAGAAGGTAGGGGCCGACCGCGCCGGAGAGCCCGAAATTCCAGGCCTGATTCGGCCGCACGCCGAGCCGCAGTTCGTAGGTGGGATAGTGGAAATTAAATTCCTCCCACGCTTCGGGGCGCGAGGAGACCGCCGCGTTTTTCATCGCCGCGGCGTATTCGAAAATCCCGATCCGGCCGGCGACCGAAGCCCCGAGGGTATAGGCGGGACCCCAGACGATGGGCAGGAATTCGTATTTATCGAAGGCCGGCACCCGGCGGAAGCTTTGGCCGGTGAAAGGGAGCTCACGGTCGGAGACAAGGGAGACGCCGTCGTAGGGGATCGGCGCGTTGATGAAGGGGTTGTCCCAGGAGAGATGGCGCTGGATCCAGCCGCCGATGACGGTCGGGAATCTCCCGAGCTGCAGGTTGAACCGGCCATCGTCCCAGGGCGTGATGCGCAGCGCGTACTCGTCCAGCCGCCATTCCGCGCCCAGATCGGACGGATCAAAGCCAGTATCGACCCTGCTCTGGGCGAAAAAATAAACGTGCGGCCCGATCTTGGCGTCGACAAAAACGCTCAGGCGCGGGGCGAAAAGATCGTGCCCCATGGCTTCGATCAAACCCGGCGCAGGCTGCGGGTAATGATAGTATTCAAGGTCGAGCAACCCGCTCGCCCGCGCCCGCACCCTGTCGTCGAAAAAGCTGATCGTTAGGGCCTGGTGGAGCTGGTCGAGAAAATCCTGCGCACTCAGGCTCCGCAAGGCCGAGGCGAACAGGCAGGCACACAGGAAAGCGCGTTTCATGAAGCGATGGCGGATGGTTGCGGAGCCAGCACAGCGGCCCGGAAAACAGCGCTGAATTCAGTCCACTCCGAGTCCGATATCACAAGGCGAAGTTCGCCGCCGTGGAGGCGGACGAGCTCGCGCGCGAGGTTCAGGCCGAGCCCATGCCCGGGCACGTCGGCACTCGCGCCCGCGCGATGAAATCGCTCGAAAATGTAGGGCTGCTCCGTGGCCGGGATGCCGCGCCCGCTATTCTTCACCCGCAATTCCACCTCTCGCCCGGAGCGGCTGGCGGAGAGGCAAATGCTACCGCCGGGGCGGTTATACTTCCGGGCATTATCGAGTAGGTTCTGCACGACCAGGGACGTATATTTTATTTCGCCGGCAATTTGGAGTCCCTCTGGAATATCGGCTGCGACGCGAAGATCAGCCGCTTCCGGCATGGCCTGAAGATCATCGAGCCATTCGCCGACCAAAAGGGTGAGGTCGACGGTCTTGAGAGTTAGCCGCAGTTTTCCCGCATCCATGCGCGAGAGCAGGAGCAGATCCTCCACCACGCCCGTCAGCCGATAGGTTTGATGGATGAGAGTGGAAACTTCTTCGTAAACCTCCTCTGGTAAACCTTCGCGGGCGAGGAGCGAATCGAGCCCGGCACGCAGGACCGTGATCGGGCTCTTGAGCTGATGCGAGGCATCGGCCGAGAAACGCGCCGAGCGTTGCAGTTCTTCCGAGGTCGTTTGCAGCTCCGCTTCCGCGCGCTGGCGTTGAGTGAAATTTTCCTCCGAGACCACAGCCAGGGCCTCGACCGGTCGCGAGAGCCGGCGGGAAACGAAATGGCTGACCAGAAATCCCCCAACCAGGAGGAGGCCGCCCGCGCTCAGGATTTGCCAGCGCAGGCGCGCCTGGCGGGCGAGCAATTGGTCGAGTGGATAGACGCAAACTTCGTAGGCCGGCGGGTAATCGGAATCGAGATTGAGTTTCTTGTAAAAGAGGAGATGCGGCACTCCGCCGATCGTGGTGCGGAGGCTTTCGTGCTGGCTCGGATGCGCCAGGTCCTGCGTCACTTCGCGCGCGACCTGTTCTTCCGCCGCCTGGTCGAGCTCGGTTAACTGCAACTGCCCATCCACCAGGATGCCGCTCTTCATTCCGATCGATTCCCCGTGCGGCACGGTCTCGACCGGCTTGAAGCCGAGGACGAGCGCCGCGATCACCCCGTTCGTCTCGGTCGAGCGAATCGGGACCGCGATCATCTCATCGACCGTCGACCGGCCCGCCTCGTCCCGCCGCGCGAGGTAGCCGATCTGCAACGTCGGGAAGAGACCCGGCCGAGCGAGGCGGGCCTCCTCGTTAGGCAAAAGGACGCCGGCATCGTTGCTCGGCGGCGGGATCACCTCGCCGTGGCTGTCGAGAAAGCGGTAGAAGCGGGCGTGGAGAGTCTCCGCACTATCGACCTCGCCCGGGACCGCCGGTCCCATCAGGTCGCGTAATTCCTCGCGCGCGCTCGGGTAGAGAAGATCGAGCGCGTTATCCTCCAGGGCGGCGTGGATGCGGGCGTTTTGGGCGAGCTTCCGCGAGCGATCGGCCACGGCGGCGTTGCGCAGGTCTTGCAGGCGATGCAGCGAGCTCAGCTCGAGCTCGAAATCGCGCTGGAGATCGGCTTGCGCGTCCTCTGCCGCCCGCTCTTGTGCGAAGTAAATGCCCGACGAGGTCAGGGTCGAGACCACCACCATCATGGCGATGAAGAGCTTGATCCGAAAGCGGCGGATACCGGGCGCGCGAGACTCGGCCGCCGGGCTCACGGCAGGTTGGCCTGGAGACTCGCGCCGTTTTTCAGCTCGACCGGATGTTCCACCGTTTTGCGACTGTTGATCCAGGCCTTCAAGACGTGGCGACCCGCCGGCAAATTCGTCAGCCGGAAATGGCCTTTGCCATCCGTGATGGTGAAATAAGGAGTCTGGAGAACGAGGATGAGACCGCGCATGTGTTCGTGGATGTCGCAGCGCAGCGTGACCAGCCCCGGCTTGTCGAAGACGACCGAGGGCACCGGATGTTCCTCTGGCGGATAGCGCCCGAGATCGAAGCGCTTTGTCGGAGAGTAGGAAAAGATGTTGTGATAGGTGTCATCCTCGTTAGGGAATTGCACTTTTGTGCCGACCTCGATCGCGAGCAGACCGGGGATAAAGGCAAGCTCCTTCTGCGTCACCGTCCGGTGCGGGAGACGCTCCGAGCGGGAGAAATTCCCGGCAAGATAGACCACCGCTCGCGGGGGATCGGTCGCGAGGACACCGGCCTTGCTTACAATCTCATAACGCTCGTTTTCCACCGGAACAAAATGTCCCTTGGGCAGTTCTACCGTGCCCTCGATCGCCGCCTGGCCGAAGCAACTGCCCGCTCCGCCGAGGAGCGCCGCCAAGATTGCGATCGTCACAAAAAAGTCCATCCTCGAAGAGATCGAGCGAAATCGCTCAGCGGTATGCGGTGAATCGTGAATCATTTCGAAGCAAAGAAGGTCTGCTTACAATCGTTTTAGTGGGAATAAGCAGGAACTGAAAAGTAACAAACCTGAAACCTTTTGCGAATCGTCCTCGCCGATTGGCCACGGGAAGTTGCTGCTGATCAAATTTTACTTGTTATAAAGGTCCCCAATCCCATGCGTATTCTGGTTGTAGAAGATGAAGTGCGGCTCGCGCGGCACGTCTCGCGCGCTCTGACCAACGCCGGCCACGAACTGAAAGTGGTGCACGACGGTGAGACGGCTTTGCGCGATGCCAAGGAAACCCGCTTCGAGTTGATCGTCCTCGACGTGATGCTGCCCGGGGTCGACGGCTTCGAAGTCCTGCGCCGCTTGCGCAAGGCGCATGTCGACAGCCGTGTCCTGATCCTGACGGCGCGCGGCGAATTGACTGACCGGGTGAGCGGACTCGCGCTCGGGGCCGACGATTACCTGGCCAAGCCGTTCGCGATGCAGGAGCTGGTCGCCCGGGTCGCAGCTCTCGGCCGCCGTTATGCGGAAAAGGCGGCGGTGAAATTAAAGGTGGCTGACCTGACCCTCGACCTGGTCGACAACGAACTGCATCGCGGAACGCGCCGGATCGAACTCTCGGTCCGCGAACTCACTTTGCTTCGGGTCCTGATGCGGGAGCCAGGTCGCGTCTTTACCCGCACCGAGTTGTGCGAGAGAGTCTGGGAGCGGGAACACGAGTACGACATGAAACTCGTCGAGGTCTTCATCAGCCGGCTACGCCGGAAAATCGATTCTCCGCCGCTCATCCACACCGTCCGGCATCTCGGCTACACGATCCACGAACCGTGATCAGGAAATGGCCATTGCGGTGGAAGGTAGCGCTTTACTCGGCACTCCTCGGGGTGGCCGCCACCATTGGCGGCGCTGTCACCACCTGGTATTTGCTCCGTCGCACCGAGATCGCGGCCTTCGATCAGCGGCTCGCGATGGACGCGCACGAATTTTTTCGCG